>NZ_JAJNOE010000020.1:0-79227 GCF_027854445.1 Aeromonas sp. PI_26 | reverse complement strand
CAGAACCTGACCGCGACTTACGCCTTCAACGCGAACGGCGGTGATACCAACGACAACTCTACTTATGCCTGGGGTAACCAGGGTGAGACAGCGGCTGCAGTGCCGGCAGGTCAAGCCGTGGTCACCAGTGGCGTGGTACCGGCAGTGATGCTGACCACAGCTGATGTGGGTGAAGTGAAGGAAGTGTCGGTGCAGGCCAAGAACGGTCTGGCAGTCACCGGTAACACCGTGACCGTGGATGCGGCTGGCAATGCCTCTGACAGCAATGGTGGTACTGGCGGTGGCGGTAGTGACACCACGGGTGGTACTGACACTGACGGCGATGGCAAGGGCGATACCGTTATCGACCCGGCAGACATCAAAGTGCGCGTCATCTTTACCTCGACCGCGACTGAGGCATTGAACGGCGCTGGTGCCAATGGCCGCCCTGTGGCTAACACCGATGTGATGGCAGCGGAATGCCAAGTGGCGGGTGAGCCAGCCTATGCCACCTGTGACGGTCGTTTCGACCTGCAGTGGTATGCCGATGGCATGCCTGTAATAGGTGCAACCATGGTGACTTATACCCCAGGCTCGGCAGAGCAGGGCCAGGAAGTGACTGTCGAAGCAATCTTAAAACCCTGATGAAGTAATTATTTTCGGCCTTATTGCTGAGGCCAAAAATATAATTTTGATGTAACAAGGAAATATAAATGAACTTTAATAAGAATCTGTTGGCTGTACTTATTTCTTCTTCTCTGGTTGTCAGCGCCGCCCATGCAGCAATGTCATCGCCCACCCCTAAAGTGGTCGGTCATAAGCCGGTGCTGGCCTATAACGGCACCCTGCCGGGGGCGATTAAATTGGGTGACACCATTGCCGTCGCTGAAGGGGATTTTGCCTTTACCGACGTGGATGGTGATACCGAAGCGCCCCGCAACTATGTGTGGAAATTAGATGGTGTAGCGACCGCCGTTACTGGCCTGCAGTATGACATTAACTTGGGCGCCACTGGGGATCTAAACAAGCGTCTGACCTTGGTCATTATCCCAGAAACCTCAAATGGTGATCCCAAGGTTGGCGATGAGCTTGTCATTGATTTCGGCACCATTAGTGTCGATCCTACAGCCACCCCAAGTATCTCGGCCCTGGCTATGGCCGGCACCCTGCAGCTGAACCAAAACCTCAGCGCGACCTATGTGTTTAATCCGAATGGTGGCGATATCAACGACCAGTCAACTTATCAGTGGGGTCATGTGGGGGATGACACCCAAACCACCGTAGCGGGCGGTGCCTCTGTTGCTACTTCGCAAGTGGTTGATGATTACACCCTCACCGTTGCCGATATCGGCAAAGTGATTGAACTCTCCGTTCAAGCCAAAAACGGTGCCGGTACCACAGGTAATACCGAAACTGTTACCAGTGCGGGTCTGACCGGAGGTGGTACCGGTGGCGAAGTGGTGAATCCGCTGGATGTCAATGTGCGTATTACCCATAACGCCAGTGGTAGCGAGCCACTCAACGGTCCAGACTTTGCTGGTCGCCCGGTGGTAGGCATCGACTTGATGACCGCCGAGTGTAAGGCTGTCGGTGCGCCAGAGGCAGACTTCACCACCTGTAACACCGGTATCTACGACCTGCAGTGGAAGAGCACCCAGGATGCCGTGACCTTCAGCGATATCACCGGTCAAACCGGTAATACCTATATGCCGCACACTGACCACCAGGGTCTGCAAATTGCGGTAGAAGCCACGGTGAAATAAACCAACTGCAAAACATAGACCGGCGGCCCGCCGCCGGTCTATCTAACGGGCTCAGTGTTGAGCCCGATAACGCAGACCCCTTTTCACCCAATAACAGGGGTGGGCGTTATCGGTGTTCTCTGGTTATATAGCAAGCAATGCCACCAAAACCATATGTGACAGGTTAAGTAATATGAGGGGAAAATCGCTGAGCCTACTTATTTAAACATCAGGTTAAATACCATTGATGCATCAGACATCATGCAGCATCAGCTCAATATGTTAAAGAATAATTCAGGAGTTAAAACAAATAGCATGTACAAGTCAAATTTCAAATTACACTATCCACTGTTGGTAACAGCGGTGGTAATTGGCAGTTCTGCCATTGCCAGCCCCAGCTCACTGACACCGGCTGTTATTGGCCATAAACCCACAGTGGATAATATTTTATTAGATAAAACAGCCCCCGTTCTGGGGGATACGCTGAATGTCACTTACGACTACCAGGATATTGATGGCGATGCCGACGCATCGACCATCAAATGGTTATATAACGGCATAGAAGTGGCTGGGCAAACCGCCAAGCAATATACCCCGGTGCTCAATATCAATACTGGTGTGGGCAATGCCTGTGGTGATTTTCAAGTCGCGGCAGAGGTTACCGCGCAATCCCACACCGGTGACCCTAAACTCGGCACAGCCAAAACCAGTGCGCCTGTTAGCGTTGCTTTAGCAACCATACCCGATTTTACTTTTCCTGATACCACTACTCGCAATTGGGACGATGCAAAGAAATTTTGTGAGGCCAAGGGCATGCAATTGCCCACACGTGCCCAACTGCAAACTGTCTTTAACACTTATACCTCGGGTGGTGCTAACTACGAGATGGCAGAGATATACGGCTGGCCCCTGAACGGCGGTCGCTGCGGCGGGAGTTACTTCATCTACTGGACCAGCGAGGCTCATAGCAGTGGCTACCACTGGGTCGTCCGCATGGACATCGGCACCGCCTACGGCGGCCTCGACACCTTCGACCGCCAGGTGACGTGTGTTCGTTAAGGGTCTTTAGCCTTTAGGTTTTAGCCTTTAACCTTTGTTTTTTTGTTTTTTGCTTTGTTGTTTTTCGCGTGGTTGCTGGCGCGCAAGCGCCAGCTTTTTTAACCCGCCCGTAGGGCGGTCGCGCCATCGGCGTGATAAATCCGCCGACTTCAGGCCGCGCCAACGCGGTCAAACAATTATCCGGTGGCCGTATCAATCGGCCAAATAGAATCGATAAGGAACATAATGAACATTGAGCAACGGTTGCAGTGGGCCGAACGCCCCGAGGGCATCGCCTGTTTTGTCGAGGGGATGTTTGTGCGCTTCTATCAGGGGCAACTGGCTTGGTATTGCCAGCAGGTCAAGCCGATAAAGGTGTGCACCCGCGCCGTCAAAAAGCTGGCGGGCCAGCAAATCTATTATGGCGGGGTACCCAAAGGGCTGTTTGACGCCTGGTTGGCGCACCAAGCCGAAGAGCAATGGATGATAACCCACTACCCGTGGGGCGTGTGGCTAGCCTTGCCGACCCCGCTCGATATCCCGGCCCTGTTGGCCTGGTGCGCCGCCCATGCCGCCCCGCCCATTCGCACATCGCCCAAGCCTGCGAGTGCCTCAACCGTACCCGCAGTTGAGACGGCCGAGGCGGCATGCGATACCGGCAACCAGGTGTTGCAGCAACTGCGTGCACTGCCGCTGGCCGATATCACCCCGCTACAGGCGTTGCAGTGGTTGCACCAGTGGCAACGGCAATTACAGCCAGCGGCCACCCCTTCGTTGTTGTCGCCCGCGCCCCTTGAAAGAGACGCCGCAATGGCGGACTGACCAGATAACCCTTCTTGAGGGGAGGGGTTATCTGGTCAGTCCGGGAGGGACGCTAACCGCCAATGGCGGTGCCAACAGGGTTGGCTGGCTACGGCTGGTCAACAAGGCCCTGAAGCGTAACCGGCTTTCCCCACGTGCTCGATGCCGCCAGCTCGGCCTTGGCTATTGTAATGCCATGGTCAGCTTGCCCCTTGAGTACGTTGCAGGGCGTTTACGTCGCGAGGCGAACAACGATAAACAGTGGGAATGCAAGCAGCTAGAGAGGATTGTTGGCGACGGTGGCCCCTGAACGGCGGTCGCTGCGGCGGGAGTAACAACAACTACTGGACCAGTGAGCCGAACACCAGTGGCAACCACTGGAACGTCAACATGAACAACGGCAACGCCAACAGTAACAACGACACCAACACCAACCAGGTGACCTGTGTTCGTTAAGGTTTACGCCCCGGCTGACCAGCTTGTGGCAAGGCATTGCCACCCCGCGCCCCAGTGGCGGATGCACCACGCAGGCCCATTCTTGTTGGCTGTGGGCCTGCCAGGGATGAGTGGCTATCGCGCGTACTTGCACTAGTGCTTGGGTGGCAAAAAGCATTTTTTGAGTTTGATATGGGTATAGCCCGCATTGGCAGGAATAAAAAAGCCCTTCAGCAGCCCAAAATGCTGGTGATAGAGCTGCTGGCGCAGCCGCCAGTGCTGGCCGTGCTGCAGCAAGCCATAGTAGCTGTTAATAGTGCCCAGCATATTGCGCAGCAGCGTCAGGTCGAGGGTGGGGCGCGCATCTCGGGTCGTGACCACAAGCCCCGCTGCGGGGCTGTCACCCGTGCATCGCTGGGTTGCAACAGTTGGTTAAACCACGCCAACCGTTGTTTGAAAGTGTTGCAGGTGCGCGGCAATAACCAGCAGTGATGGGCAAACACCCGGTAGCCCAGATAACGGGCTCCTTGTGACACCGGCTGCAACTGTTGTTTGCTCGGGTGTAGCAGCAACCCCAGTTCGTTGGCAAGAAAGGCTTTAATCGCCGAGCGCCACTGGTTGAGCTGGGTCGGGGGCGCGGCCATCAGCATCAGGTCATCCATATAGCGCACATAACCTTTGACCTTGAGCTCGTGCTTGATAAACAGATCCAGAGGGTGCAGGTAAAAGTTGGCCAGCATCTGGCTGGTCAAACTGCCGATGGGAATGCCGTGGGTGGCCCCGCGAAAGCACAGCTGTTTGTGTGGCGGAATATGTTTGAGCAGTGCCCGGGCACCGCTGACGGTGTAAGGGTGGCGGCTGGCATCATACAAAAATATCTTGGCGCCAACCTGCCGGAGTAGTTCGCGCCGCACTGCGGATAGCGGGGTGTGGTGCAAGATGGTGTGCCAGCATGTTGCCAGCCCCTCGCGGGGAATGCTGTTGAAATAGCTGTGAATATCCAGCTGTAAAAAATAGTGGTGATGCGGTTGGCGCATATGGCGCTGCACTTTTTCAATGGCGGCGAGCGCCCCTTTGCCCTTGCGACAGGCGTAGGTGTCGTCGATAAAGCGCTTTTCAAGGGTCGGCTCGATATGGTTGACCAACCACTGCTGCACAATGCGATCGGCAAAGGCCGGGGCAAAAATCTCCCGCAGTTTGGGCTCGCTCACCGCAAAGCGGGTGTGGGCCAGCGGCTGATAACGTTGTTGCAGGATATCTGTGGCCAATTGCTGACAGCTGCTGGCCAGTTCGAGCAGGGCAATTGATTTTTGTACGCTGCTGCCGCACTGCTTTGCCGCAGCCAGTAGTTCACGTGTTAACGATAATTCGGTGATAACGTCCATGCGCAGTGAATTTAAACATCCCAAGGTCTATGCCGATATTGTGGCATTGTACGGACTTTATTGGCCGTTGCATCAACACCTGCCCAAAGGGGTGCGCTATACCACGGGGGAGCAGATATTAACTGAACTCACCCAGAGTTTGCGTAGCGTCGTCAGGGCCAACCAGGTAGATAAAAGCTGTGAGCAAGCCCGAAAGCGAGCGATAGCTTATTTGGCCGATGTGCGAGCCTCAATGGAAATCATTCAGGCATTGTTGACGCTCTGTTGGCAATTAAAGTGGCTATCACACGGGGCTTTGGCCCTGCTTGCCGCCCGGATTTCACAAATTTCCCGCCAGACCACCCGTTGGCAGCAGTGGTTTGTGGCACCCCCGGTCAGTGCACCGCCATTATCAAACCTGAAACCTGAAACCTGAAATCATGAATTGGGGAGATAGCAGTATGAAATATTCAATGCCGCGTATCATTCAACGATGGCTGTTATTGGGGCTAATGGTGACCCCAACCGTATTTGCCGAACCGGTACTGCATGTGCTGTTTCATATGGGGGCGGGTGCCAATGGCCAGTTCTTTGTCGGGGGGACCCTGGAGAACAAAGGGGATCAAGATATCTATCAGGGCTTTGTGGTGATCACCCCGCTCAGCAAAGCCTGTTACCCCCAACAGCCAGTGTTGTCCTCATTTGGCGTAATTAAAGCGGGACAAAAACAGGAATTCAGAATTCCTGTCACGGGGCGTTTGCACGGTTATAAACTCGATACCGTGCATGCCGTCGACAGCTTTGCCAATCCTGTCTCGGTCATCGATGACACTGCGGCCATTATGGCCAGCAAGCAAGAAGCCTATCTTGCCCGCTGTATGCAGAGCAGGGCAGAACAGCATCAAGATCAGCCAATCAAGGCCACGCCATAGCATAACGGTGACAAAGAAATATGAAAAATATTCAGAATGGATAAGTATGAAATAACTGACTGGTTAGTTTCATCTTTATATCATGGCTGATTCAGTTATTCCTCATGTCAGATATTGCCAGAGCGGATATCATTTATCGACTCAAGATGAAAAAGAGCATTGTTGGAATTGGGTAAAAAGGGATGGTCAGAATTATGCCATGGGCAGTAGTGTGATGATAAATTCTGCAGTGACTTTTCGAATCGAAAAAATAGTAACCTTTGCCTGTCACCTGCTGGGTATGTCATCGGCAATGGTGCGTTTATATCTTGGCCGAGGTCAGCACCAGGATATTACTGTTAATGATGAGCTGGCATCACTTGACGGCTTGGTTGATTGTCATGAAAAAATAGACATTAACTCAACCCTCCTGCTGCCAGACATGCGACAGCATACCGGGTTTGGCGCACTGTCATCTGCAAGTAAGGCGGTAGATTGGCGCGCATTTATTGCCCTACCACTTGTTGATAGCCAGCAAAATTCGCTGGGTTGTCTCTATGTTGTTGGCAAAGACCCGGTTATGTTCGATGCAAGCCATCAACGATGGCTAGAAGATGCCAAACAGGTGATAGAAAGCGAGTTGCAGTGTGCCGCGCAAGCAACCTTGGATCATTTAACCTCCTTGCTCAACCGTGAAGCATTTATACAACGGGTTAATCAGCAATTATTACAACACTACCATGCCAGGCAAGCGTGCTTAGTGGTGTTTATGGATCTCAATGGCTTTAAAAAAATCAATGATCGCTATGGCCATGGTGAGGGTGACCGGGCATTGGTCTATTTTTCTGAGCTGATCAAAAAAGGGTTTCGCCAGACGGATATCACGTCTCGTTTTGGTGGGGATGAGTTTGTCCTGTTTTTACCCCGTGCCAAACCCCATCATGGGCTCGCGTTATTGACAAGATTCAGGAGCCGGGTGACGCAATTCAATCAGCAGTCTGGCTTGCCTTATCATCTAGAATTTTCCGCAGGCCTGACCTGTTATCATGGCAACGATGCCCCCAATCTTGACTGGCTATTGCGAGATGCTGATGCAGATATGTATAGACATAAAAGCAAGTTGCAGCTGATGGCAAAAAGAACATGATGTCGTTATAAACTGGGTAACGCATCCCCTCGCAGACGCTTGATCTTATCTTGTTGTTTTACAATGACTTTCATTATTTCACTTTTTTATCATCAACAAATCATCATTCATTCACGCCTGTTTCAGGTTGTTTGGTTATCTTGCCTGCAGTTTTTAATCGCGGGCTTAACGTATTGCTGTTTTGCACTGCGTCAAGCCTGACCATCATATTGTAAACACCATACTTTAAACGCTATGTGAAAATAAGAGGGCATATTCTATGTTTGGCGGTCGCCTGCCTGAATGGGTAAGAGTCAAGCGTCTGGCGAATGAGCCGTCGTGGTCACTATTCATCTCAATTATCGCATCAATACTTTTACTGTACTTGGTGTTTGTGATATCTCGCAATATGTTACTTTTGGCGACCACCCCGGATCTGCAAGTCCAGCTTATTCATGTGACCTTGCAATTGTTCTTCCTCATACTTTTTTGGGGAGGCGCTAACTATTTCATTTTTTGTTTTTATCGCAACAGACCTGCAATCTATCCAGAGGCGATACCGGAGCTTGCGGTCGTTGAGACTATGCTAACAGAGCACTTTACCATGCATCATCAACAACCTGAGTTAGTTGAGTTTACTCAACAAATGATATCATTGAGTAATGATCTGCAGCAGCGTCTAAACGATTTGATTCAGACAAGTAACCACTATCATATTTATTGTTCTCCAAAGCTGGCAGCTGAAAACAACGATGCTGATTTTTTTGATGCACTCGATGATCGGCAAATACAATTAAAAGACGCTCACTTTCGTTATGAGTTATCATTGCTGCAGCAATTGAGTTCTGATTTGGACTACATGGTCAATCACCTTTATCTTCAGGTCTCGAGTAAACAAGATGTGTTGTTAGCACAGCAACGTCATATTTTGCAATTGCTGAGTAATCGCAAAAAATTACGAGAGTCATATCGTGATCATGCCCTGACTGCCACGGTAAATTATCAATCTGCATAGCCAGTCAATATGTCTAACGAGAACAAGGTGTGTATATCATGCTGGTGTTATGTGCTGAAACTGGCAGCGTAAAATATAATGGTGAGCTAGTTGCGCGTCTTGGCAAAAGTGAAACCTTGGTATTGTCTGCATTAATTGTGCATGCTGGTGAGTTGCTCACAAAAGACAAACTGCTTGATATTGGTTGGCCAAATAAGGTCGTCGCCCCAAATTCATTGACTGCTGCCATTAAGCAGATCAGAAAAGCAATCAAGCACATCGAGCATGAAGTGTTAATCGAGACTGTCTATCGGCGTGGTTATATTCTGCATAATTCCGCCGATACCCCTATCTCGATTATCAATGGCGACCCGATCCTTGGTGCTGAAATGGAGCCGCTGGCCAAGCCGGTCGAAGATGTGGCGGGACAGGATACGGCTGTAGTAGCAGCCAATGTTGCAGCAACGCAGATGACGGTTACATCAGATGAGCCAGTCGTTGCCGCTGTAGAGCACCCTCCTACCAGTGAGGATGACGCTGATATGCAAGGTGACCCCAATGCCTTACCGTCAGTGCCTGCTGCTCCTGAATGGGCGTCGAACAGTACCGAGCCATCACGCGATGAAAAAGTTGTGTTAGCCGCATCGCGAAGTACCAGTGCTGAAACAAGAGTGAAACGGCCGCTGTCGTTGAGCAGTGTTAAAAAATATATTATTTATTTTTATTTTATTATCGTCGTCGGATTGGCATATGTCGTCTATGTTGCCAGGGCTGAAATGTCTTGTCTCACCATTGCAGAGGCGAATGTATGCGGTGTTTTTGAGTTACCAGGATATAAGCATACACGAGTTGTTGAGTTGATTGGTGATCGCACAGGTAATTTTTATTATGGCTATAATAACAAGCTCGAAAGTATTGAAGTTCATCAAGTACACTAGCCTGTTGTGGGTATCACTTTACGCTATCCATCCTTTTATTAATGGTGCGGGTTGTGATTTTCAGCTTCAGGCAAGCGATGACACAATAGACCGCTATATGACATGTAGCCATGGCATGCTCAAGGCTGTAGAAAAGCATAAGCAGTCAGGACGTTACATCACCTATAACGGAGTGTATGGTCGTTCCGGTGATAATGTCGTTATATTCGTTTATAGAGTGACAGACTTCAATAATCAGCCATTTGAATCATTTCAGCCTGGGCACTTCTTGAAATCTCGTCATATTCATGTTGCCAAGCATATTCCAGCAGCAGATCGTGACTGGGTTTTAGCAAGAGCCCCAATATATCAAATATATTCAGCCAAAAGAATTGGAAAATTAGGATGGTGGTAATATGTCAATGTCGATTTTAAACCAGTTAGATAAAATTTGTCGGTCGCTGGAGGTGCAGCAAAAGCGTCATCAACAACATCCTGAGTTTTTTCGGGATCAGGTGATCAACATCAAGGCATCAGCAGACTTGCTAAAAGTGCCTGATTTTTACGCATATCTGATGCCATTTTGTTTTCAGCTGCGCTTGTCTATATCAATTATAAAATCATCAGATGGCGGACCCAGTAATGAAAAGATCATTTCAGATAACATCAGAATGATAGAGCGATTGGGCATCCCTGTCCTTCATTCTGCAACCTGCCAATAGCCTTATAGATGAGAGTCTTGTTATGACCAGCCTAAAGCGGGCAAGGTTTGCGATTTCATTGCTTGTCACATTGGCGTTCATGATTCTGGTCGGGATGCGGTTCTTGCCGGAATGGATTTTTAAGTGGCAATTTGAGAAGCAGCTTGACTATATCGTTGAGCACCAAAGTATCAGAGAGCGTGAGATCCAGCAGGTTATGCAAGGCTTGTTTGAGTCATTGGCATTTAGCTGTTCGGAAAACGATCGCCGACTGTTGCAACTACCAAGATATAAGAGTCGCTATATTTTATTAACCGGCGTGACGACTGCAGAAGGTAAGACATGTTCCAGTTTGGGGCAGCGATTCACCTTTCCGTTACAAGACTTGGCTGATCGTTCTGCTGGTTTGCGCAACACCTTCTTTTTTAGAGTGGGTGACTTTCATGACTCACTGCAGAAGTTAGTCATTACCTATCGTCATGACCAGGCGGTGTTGTTTGTAGTGCTCAGTTCAGAAAGTTTTTATCGGTTGCTGGATCAGGCATGTGAAGATTGCTTTTATATCGAGTTTTCATTCGCCGATCAGGTCGCGTTGGAGATTGGTGAACCCAACATTAAACACGATGAAAATTTACACAAGCATACATTTAAAGCGGCCAATAGTGAGCTTGATATTACTGTTTTTGCGGGTGACAGATTACAACAATCAGCCTATCAAGAGTTGTATAAAAAGGGGGGGCTTATTCTTTTGATTTTAGTTGTGTCAGGGGGGGGGGCTTTTTTATCGATCTATATGAGGCGTACTACCTTGACCGCAAAAATCAAAAGTGCCATACAGAATAAAGATTTCATCCCCTATTATCAGCCAATTATCGATGTTGCTAAGAATAAAGTAGTTGGGGCAGAAGTATTGATCCGTTGGCAAGAAAGTGGTGAATGGATTTCTCCCGATCAGTTTATCTGTTGCGCAGAGGACAGTGGCCTGATCATGCCTGTCACTCAGGTGCTGTTCGACAAAGTACTCGCTGATATTCAACGTTTGCCTGACGATATATGGTTGAGTATCAATATCAGCGCTAAACATTTCGATGCTGATCATTTGTTGGAGCTACTATCTGGTATTAGCCCTGAACAGGCTAGTCGGATAACTCTTGAAATTACCGAGCGTCATCCGATCAAAGATGTAGAAGATGCTGCAGTTAAAATAAAAGCATTACACAAGCAAGGTTTTGAATTTAAACTGGATGATTTCGGTACCGGTTATGGTGGTGTGGCCTATTTACAACTGCTTGGCATCAGAAGCATCAAGATTGACAAGATGTTCATCGATACCATCGGTACTGCTGATTTCAAAGCGGGAGTGCTGGAGTCGATCATTGCGTTTGGTATTGAATCTGGTTACGAGATGATCGCTGAAGGTGTAGAGACAGCGGAACAGGCTAGCTTCCTTGCCAGCAAAGGTATTGTGCTTCACCAAGGTTATTTTTATGGTAAGCCGAAGCCATTGCGTGATTTCATCAAGCATTATCAGTCGTTTGGCAGGATCACCTTTAGTGACTAATGTAAAAAATATTGAATAGCACTGTTCCTGATAAATAGTGTTTGGTGAAAGCTAATTGATATATTTTTGTTTAACACTCTTTGCCGAGTGGAACGAATGCTTTTTGGAAGGATTAATAAATTAATTAAGGTGGTGGATTCATTCACTTGTTAAGTCAATATCAAATGCTCATATTAATGCAGAGTTGATATTTATTAATTCAATAATCGTCTTTGTTGTCTCCTTGGGTTCTCTATTGAGCCCTTGATGGACTGCGAGACGTAATAATAATTACGTGTAGTGTATTGCGTAACCGATCATCTCGCGTTTATTATTTTATTAAAAGTAAAAGCGTGTACGCATCATCTGCTGAGTATGACTGGGGGAGCAATGCTTGAGTTGAATACTGTTTCTGGTGAGCTGGTTTGGTGTGGTAAGCCGCTTGCCAGATTGAGCCGAAGCGAAACCTTGCTCCTTAGCCATTTCATCGAGCATGCTGAGTTGCTGAGGTCACAAGATGATCTGCTAAGTGCGGGATGGCCGAAGAGCATAGTTGCCCCTAATACTCTGGTGGTGGCAATCAAAAATATCAGGAAAAACCTATCGGAAACTGGCTCATCGATTGAAACTGTTCATCGTCGTGGATATATATTTCATCCAGGTAAAGAGGCCGCTCGGATCATCTCCAGTCTGACAGAATCCTGCTTGGAGGAGCCAGAGATGAGGAGTGATACGCAAGATGATACAGAGGCTTTTGATACCACTTTGATTGAAGACAACGTGGCAATAAGGGGCAATGAGAAGATATCATCAGATTTGCAAGAGCGTGTCCTAGCCAGCAAAAAAAGTAACAACCATTTATTTGCCAAAGTTCGTGAGCTGTCAAGATTTAATTTGCTCCGTTCCTTAGCGTTAAAAATATTTTTCTATGCATTGTCGTTGGTTATGTTAGTTGTTGCTATTTTTGTATATGACTCAACGCATGAGTGGTATTGTTATCAAGTCGAAGATGCTTCTGTGTGTGGGATATTTATCTTGGACAGTGCTCAGCAGCAGGTAATTAAAGCAGAGCTGAATGGAAAATCTGGAGAATTTTTATATGGATATGAAAATGATTTATCAAAACTCAAGGTATATAAAATATATTAGTTTTACATTGCTGGTTGGTTATGCAATACACCCATTTATCAACGGGCTAGGTTGTAATTATCATGCCCAATCAGATGATAGTAAATTGAATTTCTATACAACATGTAAGTTTGGCTTGATCGAGTCAGTTGTAAAAAACAAGATGACTGATAAGTTGGTTTCATTCAAAGGGATCTATGGTAAGAGTGGCAATACTGTTTTCTTTTTGACATATAAAATTGATGTTCTTTCCAGCCAAGAACCAAGAGTTAAAAATATAACTGAGTTATATACATCAAATAGGGTTTTTGTTTCTAAAGTGATCAAAAATAGTGATGGTTCAGATTGGGTTTTGCTTCAACACCCATATTATACAGTACACAAATCAAAGCATGTAGGACGGTTTTCGATTTTTTAGACAGTTTAATTTAAGAGGCTATATGATACGAGTTATTAGTTGGTTGCTATTTTTTATGTACGTTGTGCATAGCCATGCTGTCGTATCTTCATTGACTCCTGCTTTGATAGGCCATAAGCCAGTATTTGTACCTGAGTATAAGGGGCGTTTATTGGTTGGCGACAGAATTGAATTTGTCCCAGGTTATTATGACGCAGATGGCGATCTGCCATCACCGGATATGAATTATCATTTTTATATCTCAACGATTGATGGAGAGTTGATTCAATCATTGCAGTATGGTCACTCATTGTCACTTTTCCTGACACCACAGATGAGTGGAAAATATATAGCAGTCAGAGCTCAACCACGTTCAATTAGCGGGGGCCCGGATCAAGGGGATGAGGTGACTTATGTACTGCCTTATCCAGTTGGTCATTTGCAGGGGGTCACGGCACTGGGTGCGGGGCTCTATGTCGGCAGTGATGGCCGTCAATGCATTCTAGATGGCGCTTGGACAACTGGATATTCTCCAAACTGTGTCGTTTATCGCCTGGAGCTGCAAAATTTTGGTTGGGTTGCACATGAGACATTTTTTGAAGTCTCTTACAGCACCTCGTTTGCTGCTAGAAAATTTGTTTTCCGTGGCTATTGGCGACAAAGTAAGCCTGGCTCACTCGGGGTCTGGGCCGTATATGGATGTCATGACATAACATGTAGCCACCCAGAAAAAATAACAGAAAGTAAGCCATTATCATTTGCTGATGGTAATAATATTACCAATGGTGAGCTGAGAGTGATAAATGTCAGACCCTATTATCGATATCGCTTTGTCTATGAAGGTGGTGCGGTTGATGCAAATGGTGGGAAAGGATCAGGGTCTTTTAATGAAATCGAGATTGAATAATATACATTTAGGTGAATAGATTACAGGCTGACGTTCCTTTCTTTGGTGCTTTACTATTTGGAACAACTACTTAGGATATCCTAAAAGCGCTCTTAGTGATTGCTACCATGCGATATCATTCGTGATTTTTAATTTTTCAGATAAATTTCACTTTTACATCATGTGTTATTGTTTGTTTCAATGCATAGTGTTTATGCCTGAAAGCAATAGTATATTGCTATTGTGGTGATGCGTGTGCGAGCATCTTTTTATTCATTGTTTGGTTTCACCTATCCTGCTGATAAATTGGGAAGTTTTTAGCCTCGCGTAAGCGGGGCTTTTTTTATCTGTGTGTTATGTCAAAGAGAATAAGGAACATTATTCGCTTAAACGACAATCAAGACGGCGAGCTAAGCTAACGGGAAAATGTGGTCAAGTTATACATCAGGCTTGGCATTCATAAACAAATCACATCTCGCTCATGATTTTTGTTTACCTGGGAGGCATGTTGTATGTATTGAGCATCACTCTGATGCTCTGATGTAAATTTTTATAGTATAGCTGTAGCTGGGCCTTTGTCTTTTGCAATGCAATGTGTGAATCGCTCTTGGCTTGCTAGACACTTTATCGATGAAGAGGAATTCATTAATACAATAACGGCAGATAGCTGTAAATAGGATGGTCGGTACGCATGCCGGCTAATGGACCTGAACTTTCGCCAGCCTGGCATCTCTTGTAGGCTGGCGCTTTTTCCATTTTGCTATCGCCCTGACCCACGCGGTGCGATTGCAATGAAATAATTAGGGTACTTGGATAGACAGCAGAGATTACCAGCCTATCATGTTTCTAAACTAGTAAAATATGTAAGTGTCCTGAACATTTACAAGACAGAGAATATAGCAGGCATTAGTTTTTTTAAGTATGTAATAGCTAGGGTTGACTATCAATTACAGCTGTTATCATTAATGAGTGTTTATCATGATGCCGAAATACATAGCATACATGATATTGATTATTCTGCTCTAAGGGACAGCAATAGAATTCACTAGATAGGTAATATCAATAGTCCTATTGTGAACGTATAAATTATATTGGCATCGAGGTTGAAGCTCATGAATTCGTTGTTGCTGTTGTTTATTTTAAATTCTAATCTAAATGAGGTGGCGTTGAAACCTGATGTTAAAAATGAATTTTATTTGATACTGGAAGCGGCACAGCAAGGTAATCCCGAAGCTCAATTTACGGTTGGTATTTCATATGACATTGGTGATAAGGTTGAAAAAGACCCTTCACTAGCATTTACGTGGTATTACAAAGCCGCCCAACAGGGGCATCCCGATGCTAAATATAACCTTGGGATTGCTTATGACCATGGTGATGGCGTTGAGCAAGACCATAGTCTTGCTGCAGTGTGGTATAAAAAGGCAGCCCTTAAAGGGCATGTGGAATCGCAATTTAACTTGGGTGTTGCTTATTTATTAGGAGAGGGAGTTGATCGTAATGAAAGTGAAGCTTATCGATGGTTATCTACTGCAGCACTCAATGGTGATGTCGATGCGAAAAATGCACTTTCACTTTTCTTTGCTGAGAAGTCTCATGAAAAGTATCTCATTACTGAGACTGATGTAGTCGGAAAAATAAACTAGAAAAGTTTGATTGTGCATGTGTTTAATTTTAAATGCTATCTGTACTTCGATAATGAGAATCTTGACAAAACCAGGCAACTATTATGTTGGTTATCGACATATTACTCAGCTTGAAATATCAGTCTGTTAATTGATGAGACATATTATCGATAAGATGAATTCGAGAGGAAATCATGAAGCAGTATCAAAACTGGTTAGCTCACTATCTGGTGTGCCGCAGAGATGGAGATCATGCCATGGCTGCAGATTTAGCAGAGAGTATCAGTTCATTCTGGGAGGCCAGAGGAAATAAGGATGAATATGCGAAATGGCAAAAGGTTTATCATGATCACCAACGCAAAATCACTTGACGGACAGGCTAACAAATAATGACAACATTGCCTTTTATGCAGCATTGCATCACTCTTTGCAGGTGCTGATTTTTACTATAGATATATTGTTCGGTGGTTCTGGTCTGAGAGGATTAACCGGAAGTGACAATGACCAATCAAGAACTATAATAGGCCATCAGGTTTCCTGAGTTCTGTCCTTGGAAAATATCTTTTAATGGTAAAGCTAAATATAGGTGGAGCGATATAATATATATTTTTATCTTTCTATCATTTATTGTTAGGCATAGGAGTGAGTTAAAGAATGAAATATCAATCATATTTTTTGGGGGGAGGCATGGAGGATTTCCTCAACTTTATTAGGAACATCACTCCATGTACGATTCTTATCATGTTCGCCAAAATAGCTATAGCAAGGGAGCTATCTGGTATTCATGTCTTTATGGCTTGGGTTTTGATAGCAATTGCACTTTATGGTGCTATTGCAAGTATATGTTTATTCCTGCGAAAAATACACGTTCACTACAGGGTGATTTCATTTTCACCAGTGAAGGGTAGTCATCCGGATGTAATCCTCAACACTATAATGAAAACTATAGAAGTTGTTGGTCTGATGATGTTTATATTGTCTATTTTGTTTTTTATTTCCATATGCATTACATTGGCAAATAAAGGCGCTAATGAATATTTATTGCTGATTGGGTTGATAAAGTAATTATTTATAAATAATTCCGGCAAGAAGCGGCCCTCTGGCCGCTTCTCTTATTTGGCTGGAAGTTCTCCAGCAACAAACTCAGACCATGCATCCATCATGGGACGTCGCTGGTCCAGCAAGTCAGTCCGATGGTAGGCCGCTTCGACCTTATTTTGAACTGTGTGAGCTAATGCCCGTTCAGCGAGATCACGCGCATAACCTTGCTCGCTGCACCAGTCCCGAAAGCTTGAGCGAAAGCCATGAGCAGTTGCCATTCGGCCAGGTGTCGTGCTGGGAGCCTCGACTCTTCTGAGCAGAGTAGTCAGCGCCATATCTGTCAGCGGTACTTGTTTACGTGGAGAGGGGAAAACCCATTCGCCGTGTAGACCCCGTACCTTTCCTAATATGGCTATAGCTTGAAGAGATAATGGAATGCGGTGAATGACTTGTGCTTTCATCCTGTCAGCCGGAATAGTCCAGATTGCTGTGTTTAGGTCGAGCTCATCCCATCGCATTTTTCTGGCCTCGCCAGAGCGGCAGGCTGTCAGGATAACGAATGAAAGAAGGGCACGGCTAACATCAAAACGCTCTGCGTTTGCCAAGTGCTGCTGGTAGAACGTTGGCAGTATCCGCCAATCCATAGCAGGTTGGTGCTGAGTGCGAATTGTTTTACTGGGCTGCATTGGCAAGAGCTTATCCACGACATCGACAGGGTTTGCTTGGCAGAAACCATGAGCCCACGCCCAAGCCATTACAGCATGCAGGCGTTGCTTTACGCGGGTGGCTGTTTCCGGGATCACCAGCCAGATTGGCTGCAGTACACTGGCGATATGTGCCGGGGTGATGGTGTTGATGGGCTGCCGACCGATGACTGGGAAGGCATATTGTTCCAGGGTCGAGAGCCATTGCTTCCCATGTTTGGGATTGCGCCAACCAGGGAGTAGCTGTTGGTGCACCTGGCGAGCCGCAATCTCGATAGTGGGTATCGCTGGCTTAGTGGCTTCTTCTTTCTTCATTTCCAGGGGGTCTAGCCCTTTGGACAGTTGCTCACGCATTAAACGAGCCAGGTTACCTGCATCTGAAATCGAGACTTCGGGGTAGGAGCCTAAGCCAGCATTGCGGCGTTTTCCTGTGATGGGACTGACATATCGCAGCACCCATTTTCCCTTTCCTTTTATCGTTGATGGATGAAGGGCCAGGCCAGTGACCCCACCATGGGGGAGGGGTTTTTCTTCGGGCTTCAGGTTGCGGGCCTTGGTGTCGGTGAGTGTTGCCATTATGCCACCTCTTGGTGAAATCAGTATGCCATCCAGTATGCCATTGAGTGTGCGCTTTTGTTGTATGGCATTGAAAGGGGTTGGACAGGTTTGGTTGTAGTGTATTGATATTAAATGGTTATTTTTATTTCATTGGATTGAGTTGGACTATTTGATAGCGGGCTGTCTCTCCGCCACATACCAAGCCCAACCTGTTTAGCAGGTTGGGCTTTTGCTTTTGGTGATATGCTGAGGGACCATCCGGCTGCCTGTGTATCTGTGGTCATTGATCCGGATGAATGCTGTTGGATGCTCGCTGTGCCCGCCAGGCCTGAATACGCGCCTGGGTGCCGATGATGAAGACAAAAAAGACCGGTACGAAGAAGATGGCCAGCAGGGTGCCGCTGATCATGCCGCCAAACACGCCGGTGCCGATGGCGTGCTGGGTCTCCGCGCTGGCGCCACTGGCGAGCATCAAGGGCACCACCCCGAGGGTGAAGGCCAGCGAGGTCATCAGAATGGGGCGCAGGCGCAGGCGGGCAGCAGTAACAGCCGCATCAAGCAGCGAGCGCCCTTCACTGTGCAACTGGCGCGCAAACTCCACGATGAGGATGGCATTCTTGGCCGACAGACCGATGATGGTGATCATGCCTACTTTAAAGAAGACGTCGTTGGGCATGCCGCGCAGCATCACGGCCGCGACGGCACCGAGCAGGCCCAGCGGCACCACCAGCATCACCGAGAGCGGGATCGACCAGCTTTCATAGAGTGCCGCCAGCACCAGGAAGACCACCAGCGCCGACAGCAGCATCAGCAGGGGGGCCTGCTCGGCCGACTGGCGCTCTTGCAACGACTGTCCCGTCCAGGCCAATGCGAAGCCTGGCGGCAATTGCGCCACCAGACGCTCCATCTCCGCCATCGCCGCTCCGCTGGAGATGCCGGGCGCTGCCCCTCCGGCAATACGCACGGCAGGGAAGCCATCGAAGCGCATCATCTGTTGCGGCGATTCGCGCCATTCCGGTGTCACCACCTCCCGCAGGGGCACCATGCCGCCGCTGGCATTGCGCACCCGCAGGCCGAGCACGTCATCGAGCTGCATGCGCGCCGACGCGTCGGCCTGCAGAATGACCTGCTGCATGTGCCCGCCGTTGGGGAAGTCGTTGACGTAGAGCGACCCCATTGCGGCCGACAGGGTACTGCTCACGCTGGCGAACGAGAGTCCCATGGCTTCGGCCTTCTGTCGGTTGATCTCGAGGTGAATGCTCTCGCCGGGAGGCAGATTGTCGGGATACACATCACTGACTACCTGGCTTTTGGCAGCCAGTTCCAGCAGTTGGGCCTGAGCGGCCAGCAGCGCGGCTTCCCCCCGATTGGCCCTGTCTTGAAGGAACAGGGTGAAGCCGGAGGCGGTGCCCAGCTCGTCGATGGCGGGCGGCAGCAGGCTCATTACCGTGCCTTCAGGAATATTTGCCATGGCTGCTTGTGCCAGATCTGCCTCTTCGGCTGCCGTGGCACCATGACGCTGATCCCAATCTTTGAGCATGGTGAAGGCTATGGCCGCATTGGGGCCTGCGCCGGAGAAGCTGAAGCCCTGCACCACCAGGTTGGTGTCCAGCGCCTCGCGAGAGGCGACGTGAGCCTCGAAGGCCTTGACCACCTCAAGAGTACGCTCGCTGGTGGCGCCGGTCGGCAGCTGGATGGAGGTCATGAAGTAGCCCTGATCCTCGTCCGGCAGGAAAGAGGAGGGCAGCTGGGCGGCGCCGATGGCCAGCACGGCGCAGAGGGCGGCAAAGGTTGCCATCATCCGTCCGCTGCGCCCGACCAGCTGGGTTACCCGCGCACCGTAGCCTGCCGTGAACCGCTCGAAACCCCGGTTGAAGGCACCGAAGAAGCCGCGCTTCTCATGATGATCCGGACTGACCGGACGCAGCAGGGTGGCGCAGAGCGCAGGCGTCAGGGTCAGGGCGAGGAAGGCCGAAATCAGGATCGACACCGCCATCGACAGTGTGAACTGCTGGTAGATGACCCCCACCGAGCCGCTGCCAAACGCCATGGGAAGGAACACCGCCGTGAGCACCAGGGTGATGCCGATCACCGCCCCGGTGATCTCTTTCATGGCCTGCGACGTCGCCTCCCGGGGCGACAGCCCCCAGGTAGCCATCAGGCGCTCGACGTTCTCCACCACCACGATGGCGTCGTCGACTATGATGCCGATGGCCAGCACCATGCCGAACATGGTGAGAGAGTTGATGGAAAAGCCGGCCAGCAGCATCACCGCGAAGGTGCCAAGCAGAGCGATGGGGGCGACGATGGCCGGGATCAGGGTGTAGCGCAGGTTCTGCAGGAAGAGAAACATCACCAGAAACACCAGCACCATGGCTTCCAGCAGGGTGTGGATCACCTTTTCGATGGAGACCTTGACGAAAGGGGCCGAGTCAAACGGGATCGAATAGGCCATGCCCGCTGGCAGGGTGGGAGCTAGCTGGGCGAGACGGGTGCGCACCGCATCGGCGGTACGCACGGCGTTGGCGCCGGGGGAGAGCTGGATGGCGGCGCTGGTAGCAGCCACGCCGTTCTCGCGGTTGGAAAAGGCGTAGGATTGCGCCCCCAGCTCGACCCGGGCGACATCACCCAGCACCAGCTTGGCGCCATCACCACCTGCTCGCAGCACGATGGCGGCGAACGCCTCGGGGGTCGTCAGTTGGCCTTGAACCGTGAGGGGAACCGTCAGGCGCTGGCCCGGCAGGGCGGGTTCGTCGCCGAGGCGCCCCGGTGCAATCTGGATGTTCTGCTGCTCGATGGCCTGTGCCACCTCGCCGATGGTCAGCCCGTAGGCGGCGAGTTTGGCCGGATCTACCCAGATGCGCATGGCCTGTTCGGCGCCGAACAGTTGCACTCGTCCTACCCCGTCGATGCGGCGCAGCTCCTGCACAATATTGCGTGCCATGTAGTCGTTGAGGGCAACCTCATCGAAGCGGCCATCCGGTGAGGTCATGCCGACCATCATCAGAAAGCCGGATGAGGCGGACTCCACCTGCAGGCCGGTTTGCCGTACCGCTTGTGGCAAGCGAGGCTCGACCGCCTTGATGCGGTTTTGCACGTCCATCTGGGCAAGCTCCGGATCGGTGCCCGGCTTGAAGGTGGCGGTGATCTGCGCGCTGCCCGAGGCGTCCACAGAGGACTCGAAGTAGAGCAGGTTCTTCACTCCCGACAGCTCGCGCTCGATCAGGCTCACCACCGCATCGTTCAGGGTCTGCGGCGTGGCGCCCGGATAGGCGGCATAGAGGGTCACCGATACCGGCGCCACCGAGGGGTAGCGGGAGATGGGGAGCTTGGGGATGGCGATGACCCCTGCCAGCACGATGAAGAGGGCGATCACCCAGGCAAACACCGGGCGATGGATAAAAAACTGCGGCATGGATAACTCTCCGATTCAGCGAATGCCACCGTCAGCCGGTTGGCTGACAGCGGGTGCTTGCCAGGGGGAGGCAATGACCTGAACCCCCGGGGTCAGACGGTCGATCCCTTCGATCACCACCTGTTGCCCGGCACTGAGCCCGGACGCGATACGGTACTGGCTACTCACCAGTTCAGCGGTGTTGACCGGAACCAGCTGTGCCTGCCCCTGGCCATCCACCACCCACACGCTGGTCTGACCCGAGGTGCGAACTACCGCTTGCTGGGGCACGGTCAGGGCGTTGGCATAGCGGGCTCGGGGGATGCGCGCCTGCACATAGAGGCCGGGCAACAGGCGCCGCTCAGGGTTATCCACCAGCACCCGCAGCAGCACGTCGCCGGTCCCGGCATCGACCTCTATGCCGGAGAAGAGGATGTGCCCCTGCATCCCCAGCGGCGTGCCATTGCTGCCGAGGATCTCCACCGCCAGTTCCGGTGCCGTTGAGCCAGCCTGCTGGCGCAGGGATTCCAGCACCGAGGCCGGTTGACGCACATCGACGTAGACCTGATCAATCTGCTGGATCCGGGCCATGGGTGTGGTATCGGTGGGGGACACCAGAGCCCCTTCACTCACCAGCGCCTGATCGATACGTCCGGCGATGGGGGCCTCCACGCTGGCAAATTGCAGGTTCAGTTGGTGCCGGGCCAGAGTCGCCCTGGCCTGGGCTACATCGGCGGCCGCCTGATCCCGCTGGGAGACCGCATCGTCATAGGTCTGGCGGCTGATGGCGTCGGTGCGCAGCAGCGGCTGCAGGCGGTCAATCTGGATGCGGGCGCGAGCCAGCACGGCCTCGGCCCGTTGCAATGCGGCGGCAGCGCTGTCGACATCGGCCTTGAAGGGGGCCGGGTTTATCTGGAACAGCACTGTGCCTGCGCTGATCTCGGCGCCCTGCTCGAACAGGCGGCGCTGCACGATGCCGCTGATCTGGGCGCGAATGTCGGCGCTGCGCAGTGCCGCCACCCGGGCGGGCAGATCCTCGCTGATGACAAGCTCCCGACCAGTCAGAGTCAGCACCGACACCTGAGGAGGGGCGGGTGCTTCCTGCTCTTGCGGCGCGACATCGCAACCCGCCAACCCGAATGCGGCAATGACGGCGAGCAGGGCGCCCGCATACCGCTGTTTGACAAACATCATCCACTCACCTCGTTAAACCGTCTCTCCGGTGTGATGTGACCGGAGAGTGCATCGAGCGGCCATTATGGCGAGGGGCTATTGCGAATGATTCGAGGCTTTGTGGAGAATCCATGGAGGCGATGATAAAGTTCAACGCCACCTTTTTTCGAGTCCGACTATGTCCCATCTCAATGCTTCCGCCAGCCCGGCGGGCCAGTCACTGGTACTGATTGCAGAGGATGAAGCCGAGATCGCCGACATCCTCGCCGCTTACTTGCAACGTCATGGCTTGCGCTCCCTGCACGCCACCGATGGCCGTGAAGCGCTGGCCATGCATCAGGCATTCAAACCCGATCTCCTGCTGCTGGATGTGCAGATGCCGCAACTGGATGGCTGGCAGGTGCTCAGCGAGATCCGGGCGCGTGGCGACACGCCGGTGATCATGTTGACCGCCCTCGATCAGGATCTCGACAAGCTGATGGGGCTGCGCATGGGGGCGGATGACTATGTGGTCAAACCCTTCAATCCGGCCGAAGTGGTGGCGCGAGTGCAGGCCGTGCTCAGGCGCACCCGAGCCGTAAAGCCTGCCACGGCGAATGTGCTGCGGGTCGGCCAGTTTCAGATCGATCTGGAGAGCCACGAGGCCAGCATTTTCCGCGATGACCAGCAGCAGGTGCTGGAGCTGACCCTGACCGAGTTCAAGTTGCTTGCCTCTTTGATGCGGGCGCCGAAACGGGTGTTCAGTCGCGCCGAACTGCTGACTCACTGCCTGCCGGAGGGGGATACCCAGGAGCGCACTGTGGATAGCCACATCAGCAAGTTGCGCAAAAAACTGGAGACACACGGCATTCAGGGGGTCCCCGCCAGTGTCTGGGGCGTTGGCTATCGCTTCGGGGGCGATGCATGAAATCGGCGCCCGGCCTTCGCAGGCAGATCATCCGCTCTATGGGCTTGATGACGCTTGGCATCATCTCCCTCGCGGTGATCGGCACCTATGTGTTTTATGGTATCGCCGTGGCGTTTGTGCCGGGCAGCATCTCCGAGACCTGGGTGCCCTCCAGAGTCGAGATGTTATGGATCGGCTCCACCATTCTCATTGCATTGGGGATGGCGCTGTACGTGGCGGTGCGCCTCTCTCGTCGCATCCTGACTCCCCTCAACTCGGTGGCAACCAGCCTGCGCGAGGTGGCCGAGGGCAAACTCGATGCCCGTGTGCCGGAGGATGAGCAGGCGATCGGGGAGACGGCGCAACTGGTGCGCGACTTCAACGCCATGGCCGAGCGGCTGCAGAGCATGACCCGCGAGCGGGAGTTCTGGAATGCCGCCATCGCCCACGAATTGCGCACTCCGGTGACCATTTTGCGCGGCCGTTTGCAGGGGCTGGCCGAAGGGGTATTTCCGCCCAGCAGCGAACTCTTCGAGGGGTTGCTGCGTCAGGTGGAGGGGCTCAATCACCTGATCGAGGATTTGCGGGTATTGAGCCTCAACGACAGTGGCCATCTGGAGTTGCAGCGGACCGAGGTCAGGCTGGCCGATGAGCTTGCCGTGGTGCTTGAGGCGTTTGCCTGCCCTCTGGCGGCGAACGGATTTGTGTTGCAGCGGGAGCTCGATAGCGAACTTCATGTCTGCTGCGATCTGTTTCGTATCCGTCAGGCTCTGATGGCGCTGTTGGAAAATGCCCAGAAGCACGCGCTGCCGGGCCTGCTGACCGTGCGGCTGTATCGCTCGGAGAGTTTGTGCGTCCTGAGTGTGGAAGATGAGGGGCCTGGCATCAGCGAGGAGGTCGCCGCCTGTATCTTCGATGCGTTTCGTCGGGGAGATCCGTCACGCTCGCGCAAGAGCGGCGGCAGCGGACTCGGACTCGCCGTGGTCAAGGCGATTGCAGAGGCCCACGGTGGCAGCGCGGTTTGCCAAGCTACCGGAAGGGGAGGGAGCCGATTCGTGCTCTCCTGGCCCATCTCGGCCATGCCCGGTTGCCCTGAAATTTAGCCTGCGGGCGGCAGGTTATGGTGAAGCTATACAGCTGACAGCTGCCCGCACATGGGCGTTCGACAAGCGACCGTTATAAGGTTTTCTACCGCTTGTACCGGGTGAGCAGGAGGGGTGGGGACATGGCTCATTTGGCGCGAAATCATGGTTTTTTGCCGCCAAAAATTGAAACCGTTTTCAGAAATCCTTTTCAACTGTGATCCGCTTCAAAGCTTTTTCGGGCGCCAACCTCTAGCATTGGCTCCACGAATTAGGGGCTAGCGCTCCCGATTTTCCCGCTGTGGGAGGTAACCGGATGATCCGGCTATTTCCTTCGTTACTTTCGACGGTCATCATGGATGGCCGTTTTTTTTTGAGTTATTTCACGGTAAAGGGTCGAGCCGCTGGCGCTTTACCGTTAAAATTCCGCTTTTGCACTTGCCCGTGAGTCTTGATGTCTGCGTCCACCCTCTCTTCGGATAGTTATGCCCTGCTCGCCACCCTGCAATTGCAGCGCGTTGCCAGTACCCGTTTGCTGCAAGAACAACTGGCGATAGGCCATGCCCTGATCGATAAACTGACCCGACTGCAGGATGCGGGGCTGGTCAGATTGCGCGGGGAGCAGCAGTGGAGCCTGACCGCCGAGGGGACGCTGGCGCTGATCCTGGGGGTGCGTGCCGGTCTCTGCCCGGCGCCGGACTGGAGCCGGGTGCCCTCATTGACCGGGCAGGATCTCACCCATGCGGTGGTGCGCGAGCTCTGTCGCGGCAAAGCGGGGGAGATCCCCACCTATTTCTCGGCCAGCGATCTGCTGACCCTGCTCGATACCCCGGACGCTCACCAGTTGCTGGCGGGCTCCAGCCCCGCCTGGCAGCAAATGTTGCTGGAGCACTTCTCGCTGCAACTCTTGCTTGATGCCCCCTATGAAGAGCGCTGGCCGCTGGCTAATGCGCTGGTGCGCTGCGCCCCCGAGGTGCAGGCCCGGGCCAAAGCGTTCGAGGCGGAGTGGCGCTGGCTCTGCGGGGATGGCGAGAGCACATCGCCAACCGGCGAGGACAAGGATGCCGCCCCCGGCTGGCCGGCCCTGCAGGCGCTGGCACAGCAGAACCAGAGCGGCCCGCTTGGCGAGCGGCTGCTCACCGCGCTGGGCCAGTGGCAGGCAACCGATGAGGGTGAAGCGGGCCAGTGGCCCCGTTCATTCAGCGCCCTGCTCTGGCTTGGCTGGTTGCAGCAGGCCGATCCCGTCATCGCCAGCGAACAGCGCAAGAAGTGGCAGCGCAGTCTGACTGGTCATTTCCCCCTGCTTGCCGACCTGCTCAGCCAGTGGGCGGGCGATCGCCACGGTCAGGCGGTCGGCCTGTTTGATACCCTGCAACTGCCGGTGGAGGAGCTCCACTGGGGCTATCTCTGGCTCGATCTCTGCGCGCTGGCCCGTCACGGAGCCCAGAGCCCGCAGGTGGCCATGTTGCACAAGTGGGATCTCTCCCATCTGCTCGATGCCGAACCACATCATCGCCTGATGGCATTTTGTCAGGATCTGCTGCGTATCTTGTTGGGCGAGGCGGCCAAAGGGGCGCCCTTGTGCCAACTGCGCGGCATTGAGGAGAGTACGCAAGAGGGCAGTGATGAGCAGGATGATGACGGGGACGAGGATAAAACCGCGGCCTCTGCCAGCTGGCTCAACTGGTTGCAGGGGCTGGGACGCTCCAGTGGTGTGCGCAAGCCGCAGGAGCGGCTGGTGTGGCTGCTCCATGCCGACGGTCCCGAGCTGGAGTGCAAGATCCAGAAGCTGAGCACCAAGGGGGAGTGGACCGCCGGTCGCCGGGTCGATCCGGCCCTGCTCTCTACCCAGTATGCCGCCATGCTCGATGAGCACGACTGGGCACTGGTTCGCACTCTGCCACGGGTGATGGGACGACTGCCGCGGGATGTCTGGGCGCCGCTGGCCGATCACCCCCGCTTGTTCAACGCCAAGGGGCAGAAGCTGCAACTGGCCATCAGCGCCCCCCTGCTGCAGGTGGTGGCCACCGAGCAGGGGATGAGTGCGCAGCTCTGCCCCGATGCGGCCGCTCGCGGGACCCATATCATGCCGCTGGCGCAGGATCTGTGGCAGCTGATCCTCACCCCGCAGCCGCTGCTCGACCGCTTGCCTGCGCTCGAATCCATCCCGCTGCTGCCCGCCGAGGGGCTGGCCGAGCTGCAACGCACCTTGGACGCTATTCCCGAGCTGCCCTGGCACAGTCAGGTTGCGGGGCTTAGCGGCAACGCCGAACTGGCTCCCTGGCCGGGCATTCCTTCGGTGCAACTGGATTGGCAGGATGGTCAGCTGTCGGTCAAGCTGGTGACCCGCTTTGAGGATCTGCCGCCCCAGCCCCTTGGCAAGGGGGAGGCGATCGTGCGGCAGGGGATCAAGGCGTACCACTACTGGCAGCGGGATCTCGCGGCCGAGAAGGGGCAGGCCCAGCTACTGCGCAATCAATTGCCCATCGGCCTGCCCGGCAGCGAGTGGCTGCTGCAGGGGGAACAGGCGCTGGCGCTGGTCAATGCCCTGCCCGAGCTGGTGGATGCCGGTGTGGTCATTCACTGGCATCAGGACAGCGCCCGCCTCAAGAGCCTCGATGAAGCGGCTCTGAGCCTGCGCATCGAGCGGCGGCAGGACTGGTTCCAGGTCGAAGGGGCACTGGCCCTCGATGAGCACCAGATCCTCGATCTACGCCTTATTTTGCGCCAGATGACCCCGGGGCAGCGCACCGTTCAGCTCGACGAGAAGACCAGCCTGATGCTGAGCGACAAGCTGGTGGAGCGGCTCACCATGCTGGGGGCCATGCTCGATGAAGAGCAGCGCATCAACAACAAGCTGGCCTATCCGCTCACTCGTCTGCTCTCGGTCATTACCACCGAAGGGGATGCAGCATGGCAATCCCTGCAGCAGGAGTGGCAGCAGGAGGTCGATTGCCCGGACGAGCTGCTTACCTCCCTGCGGGACTATCAGAAAGAGGGGGTGCGCTGGATGGCGACCCTGGCCCATCACGGTTTTGGTGCCTGTCTGGCCGATGACATGGGTCTGGGCAAGACACTGCAGGCGCTTATCGTGCTGCGGATGCGCCAGCACCTTGGCCCTGCCCTGGTAGTGGTGCCCAAGTCAGTGGTCACCAACTGGCAGGAGGAGGTGGCCCGTTTCGCCCCCGAGCTGGAGGTGGTGATCTTTGACAATCCCGCCGAGCGCGAGCGCATTATTCGCGATGCCAAAGCGGGGCAGGTGATCATCATCAACTACGGTATGCTCGGCAGTCTGGCGGAGGCGCTCAAGGGGCGTCGCTGGCCCTCCATGGTGCTCGATGAGGCCCAACAGATCAAAAACGCCGGTACCCAGCGCGCCAAGTTGTTGTTCCAGCTGGAAGGGGATTTTCGCCTCGCCCTCTCCGGCACGCCCATCGAGAACCATCTGGGGGAGTTGTGGAGCCTCTTTACCTTTATCAACCCGGGGTTGCTCGGCAGCCTTGGCGAGTTCAAGCGCCGCTTTGGCAAGGCGGTCAAGGATCCCCAGCATATGGCGTTGCTGCGGGCGGTGATCAGCCCCTTCATCCTCCGTCGTCTCAAGCAGGAGGTGTTGACCGAGCTGCCAGACAAGACCGAGATCATTCACCACATCAGCCTCTCCCCCGAAGAGCGTCAGCTCTACGAGGCGACTCGGCGTGAAGTGGTGCAGCAGGTGCAAAGTGCCGATGGTCGTGCCCTGATGCATGTGTTGAGTGGTCTGACCCGGTTGCGCCGGCTTTGCTGTTCGCCGGAGCTGGTGATGCCCGAGTGGTCGCAAACCAGCAGCAAGCTGGATGAGGCGATGGCCCTGCTGGAAGAGGCGATTGACGGTGGTCATCGGGTGCTGGTGTTCAGTCAGTTTGTAGACTTGCTGAGCCTGCTGCGGGCCCGCATCGAGCAGAAATCCTGGGATTACTGCTATCTGGATGGCGGCTGCTCCGCCAAGTCCCGTCAGGACTCCATCCTGCGTTTTCGCCACGAGGAGGTGCCGCTATTCCTCATCAGCCTCAAGGCGGGGGGGACCGGCCTCAACCTCACCCAGGCCGATACCGTGCTGCACCTCGATCCCTGGTGGAACCCGGCGGTGGAAGATCAGGCGAGCGATCGGGCGCACCGGATGGGGCAGACCCAGCCGGTGACCGTTTACCGGCTGGTGTGCGAGCAGACGGTGGAGGAGAAGATTGTCGCCCTGCACGACGAGAAGCGGGCGCTGGCCGATGGGTTGCTGAGCGGCCAGTCCGAGGTGCGCGGGCTGGATGTGGAGAGCCTGCGGGCCCTGCTGATGGGCTGATTGGCGACGCCACCTTTCATACCGCCTATCGATACAGAAAAGGGAGAACATCCAGAGATGTTCTCCCTTTTCTTATTTGGGATGCAGATGCGGGATACTCGTTTATTGCGGCAAGGCGGCCCAGCTATTCCTGATCCAGTCACCCCTGATAGAGATAGAGGTGCAGCCGCTCGATGATGGGCTCGCCGCCAATTTTGCGATCTCGCCGCGCCTGCCGGCTCTTGGGAGGATAGTTGCCCAGATGGGTGACTGCAGGCGGGGTATCGGAGCAGAGCAGCAGAGGCAGGCTCGCCTTGATCTGCTGCTTGCGCGGGGTGCGCTCCAGCCAGAGCAGGTTGATCATCGGGTGAGTCTTGACCGGGCGGCGGATCCGCAGCTCGGCATCGGCGGGCAGACGGCGAATGTCGTACACCTCCTGATCCACCATCTTGCTCCACTCCTCGTTGTTGGAGAGGGCCGGTATGTAGCGGCGGCTGCGCTCCAGCATCTCAAGCACCTGCTCGCGACTGAGGCGATTGATGGTCTGCTTGTCAGCCCAGGTAAAGCCAAGGGATTGCAGCTCCCCCGCCAACAGGGTCAGTTTGCGGTAGACCTGCAGAGTGATCACGCCGGGCAGGGCGGTATGTACCAGCTCGAACTTCTCGTCCCGTCCCCCCGCCTGTTGCACCAGCCCCTTGAAATCGAGCTTGCGCTGATTGATCTCCTCAACCAGAGGCTGGATCAGCGGAGCGGCGGCGGCAGGAAAGCGCAACCAGCCGGGCAGCCGATGAGTTGCCTTGGTGGAGCAGCCGGGGCGGGCGCTGTGGTCCCGATAAGCGGCGAGGGTGGCCGCCAGCGCGGCTTCACCGTTGAGATAGCCCACCTCAATTTGCTCGATCGGGTCGTGTTCTTCCCCCTGTGGCACCGGGGGGAGGGGATAGACATGGGCCTCCTGCAGCTCGAGTTGGCCAAGCAGATCGGCCAGCTGGTTGAGAGAGGCTTCAATGGCGGCCATCTGTTGACGCAGGGCGGCGGTAGGGGTAAAGGTATCCATCGATGATCCTGTGGTCTGACCCGCTGTTGACGACATCAGGTATGACATTGCTGCGGGTAGCAAAACTACTGTATAAATAAACATACCAGCATGCGGTTAGAGTGCCAAGAGGCACTTTGAGGAGGGGGCAATGTGCGCCTCTGAATGGGGATGCGGTGCTGGTTTTATTTATGTTTCATTGTGTTAAATAAGGGTCATCACAAGATCATTAAATTAACAATTTCGTGTAACTCCGCTGTTGCCAGTTGTTCACACCTTGTCCATCCCTGCATATGTAAAGCAGTAAAATGCATATATAGATGGGTGCCATGCAGCACAATATGCTGCGGGCCGTTGATGGTCGAATGGTGATTTAATTATTCTTTATAAATCAAACAATTAAAATTGTATCAGTCAGCTTTTTACTATTAGTTTTCCTAATGTAACGTATCAAAATTCGTCAATTGAGTCGGCCCTGCTCCCTGACTAAGCTTTGCGCATCAAATAAAGCCCTGTGCGTAAACAAATATTCAGAGGAGCCACATCATGGCCAACATGACTTATACCGAAACCGGTTACCAGCATTCCAGCCAATTGAATCTGGTTGCTCGCGTTAAAATGACCGTTCTGACCTGGCTGGAGCGCAGCCGCAGCCGTCGCCAGCTCTCCGAGCTGCCCGAGTACCTGCTCAAAGACATCGGCCTGAACGAAGCTGACCGTTATCAAGAAACCACCAAGCCGTTCTGGCGTGGTTAATCAACCGGGCATGGACGCCTTGTTTTTCTGCTGAGTCGTTTGCTGTTCTGCCCCGTGGCGCCCAGCCGCCAGGTCTGTTGTCTGTTTTATCTCCCCCCGCTTTACGTTGATCCTTTTTCCTCTCCTCTTTATTCCACATCGCTACTGTCATTGCTGTCATCGTTAGATTGTTATCACACTTGTATCGTTAATGTTTGAATTTGTTTAAAAAACGATTTTAAGCCGCGATGCCTTGCGTATAATCCGGCCATAGTATTCCAGAGCGAGAGGGTGAGACGGATGATTCCCCAGCACGATTTTTTGGCCTTGACCCGCAGCCATGAGTGGCAGCTTGAGCCCTTTGAATTTGCCCTGCCCGATGGTGCGCGGGTCAGTGTCTGGGATACCGGCGTGCTCTGTCTGGAGCCTGCCAGTGGCGCGGGCGGCCAGCCGGGAGGGCGCAAGGATATCGTCCTCTCCTGCGGTATTCACGGCAACGAGACCGCTCCCATCGAGATCTGCAACCAGCTGCTGAGTCGTCTGCTCTCTGGCGAGCTGAGCGCCCGCCATCGGGTGCTGTTCCTGTTTGGCAATCCGGCGGCGATGAATCTGGGGCTGCGGGAGGTGGAGGAGAACATGAACCGGCTCTTCTCCGGTGCTCACAGCAAGGGGGAGGGGCTCTGCAATCGGGAGCGGATCCGTGCCATGCGTCTCGAGCAGTATGTGAGCCGCTTCTTTGCCGATCCGGCTCGTCCCCGTTACCACTACGATCTGCACACCGCCATTCGCGGTTCGCGCCACGAGAAGTTTGCCGTCTACCCCTTCCCCCACGAGCGGCCTCACTGCCGCGAGCAGGTGCAGTTCCTCGGCGCCTGCGGGGTGCGTACTATTCTGCTCTCCGCCAGCCCGACCACGACCTTCAGCTACTACAGCTCCCGCCAGCATGGTGCCCACGCCTTTACGGTGGAGCTGGGCAAGGTGCGCCCGTTTGGCGAGAACGACATGACCCGCTTTATCGAAACCCGGCAGGCGCTGCAGGAGCTGGTCACTCAGGATGAGGTGGCACTGGAGCCGTGGCGGGCGGATGATTTCACCCTGTTTGCCATCGATCGGGTGATCACCAAAAAATCGGCGGACTTTCGCTTCCTGTTCGCCAGCGATGTCGACAACTTCACCGAATTCCCCCAAGGGTTCGTGCTGGCCGAGGATGGCGAGCTGCGCTACACGGTCGAGAAGCCGCGTGAGGCGGTGGTCTTCCCCAATGCCAATGTGGCGATCGGTCAGCGCACCGTGCTGATGGTGGTGCCGACAAGGCTCTGGGAATAGCTGTGATAGTTTTGCCTGCAGAGCGGTGATGCATCCGCAGGCGGCGCCAAGCCATTGTTTTAGTCGGCGGCTTAGACACAGCAGCGGTTAGCCGCAGTAATAAAAAACGGGGCCAGTCAGATGACTGGCCCCGTTTTTTATCGGGTTCACGCGGTGAGGCTTAGCTGTTGTTCTTCACAAACAGGGTCAGCTCCTGACCGGGTTTGAGGTAATCCCCTTTATCCAGCTGGTTCCAACGCATCACATCGTTGATAGCCACCTGGAAGCGAGCCGCGATGGAGGAGATGGAGTCGCCACGGCGAACCTGATACACCATCGATTTGTCGCTCTTCTTCCCTTGCTTGGGATAGACCACCAGCTTCATGCCTGGCTTGAGCGCCGACTTGGCATTCAGACCGTTCCACTTGGCGAGCTCTTCGTGGGAGACGCCGTGCGCCTGGCTGATGCTCCACAGGTTGTCACCCGAGCGCACCTTGTAACTGACCTTGGCCTTCTGGCTGCTGCCACGGCTTGCCAGCTGCTGCGGTTTGCTGGCGGAGCTGGCCTTGCTGCTGACCTGACCATGGGTCGGGATCACCAGTTGTTGACCGCGACGCAGGTTGTTGCTGCGCAGATTGTTGGCCAGTTTCAGCTCGCTCACGCTGACGCCGTGATTCTGGGCGATGCGCGACAGAGTATCGCCACTGGTGACCTGATAGGAGCGGGTACGAATACGCTCGCTCTTGGGCAGATCGGCCAGTGCCAGCTCCAGGGTATCGGCATACTCCACCGGTACCAGCAGGCGGTAAGGGCCACGGGGCGACATCACGCCACGGCTCAGGGCCGGATTGACCTCCTTGAGCTGTGACGTGCGCAGACCGGCCAGTTGGGCGGCCACATTCAGATCGATCTGGCTGCCAGTCTCAACCACACGCAGCTTCGGCTCGTTGGCGAGCACCGGCAACTGGATATTGTACTTGTCCGCATTGCTGATCATGTCAGCCATGGCGAGGATCTTGGGCACATACATCCGGGTTTCGCGCGGCAGATCGAGCGACCAGTAGTCGGTCGGCTTGCCTGCGCGCTGATTACGCTGGATGGCGTTGCGCACCCGGCCTTCACCGGCATTGTAGGCGGCCAGCGTTTGCAGCCAGTCACCGTCAAAGAAGCGGTTCAGGTACTCCAGATAGTCGAGCGCCGCATTGGTGGAGGCCAGCACATCGCGCCGTCCATCATACCAGTTGTCGTGGCGCAGACCGAAGTTTCTGCCTGTCGCTGGCACAAACTGCCAGAGTCCGACGGCATTGCTGCGGGAGCGGGCATGAGGATCAAACATGCTTTCGATCATCGGGACAGTAATAAGCTCCATTGGCAGCTCACGCCGTTCAATCTCCTCTACCATCAGATAGAGGTAGGGTTCAGCCCGGCTGGCAATGGTCGCCAGATGCTTATCATTGCGCAACAGCCACTCACGTTGCTGGCGGATGCGCGGGTTGTCCGGAGTTTCCAGTTGCATATCATCGCTGATACGCACCCACAGATTGTCCGTATCTTCCATTTCGTCCAGCTGTTCATCGCCAAACAGGAAATGGGAAGAGTGTTTTTTATGCGCTTTTTTCTTGACCTGGGGGGACTTGATCGGCTCGATTGCCGTTAGCGCCCGGTCATCCTGATGGCTCAGGTTTTGGCAGCCGCTGAGCAACAGCGCTGCCAATAAGGCCGTTCGTACCTTCATCTCGTTCCGGTCATTTTTAGGAAAAACAGCTCGCATCATAAGGGGCAATGGCCCCCTGATCAAGGTTTGTTCAAAAAACGTCCTTCCACTGACGCAGGATGGTGAAGGTATCTACCGGATTTTCCACGCATTTTAGCCCATGTTTTTCAGCAGAAAATTTCACTGAATCCTGTTCGCAGCGCAGAAAAATGTTGAAAGTGCGTTCGTCACCCAGCCGGGTTGGCAGGCTTGGCAGCCCCTGTTGCCGCAGTTTGCTGATCAGCCCGATCTGGCGGCGGATCGCCGGGTTGTCCGGCTCGACCGCATGGGCAAAACGCAGGTTGGAGAGGGTGTACTCGTGGGCACAATAAATGAGTGTCTCATCGGGCAGGGCGGCGAGTCGTTGCAGCGAGTGGTACATCTGCTCCGGCGTCCCTTCAAACAGGCGGCCACAACCGGCCGAGAAGAGGGTATCGCCACAAAAGAGCATGCCGTTGCCGTGGTAGGCGATGTGGCCGCGAGTGTGCCCGGGCACATGGATCACCTCGAGGGCGAGGCCGTGCCAGTTGATCTGATCGCCATCTTCCAGCCACTGACCGTGGTGATCCGGCATCGGGTCAAGTTTGGGGCCATAGAGCCGGGCGTGGGGGAAGTGGGCAAGCAGGTCGGTGACGCCCCCGACATGGTCGTGATGGTGATGGGTCAGCAGGATGGCATCGAGCACCAGCCCCAATGCCTCGAGCCGTTCCAGCACGGGGGCGGCATCGCCCGGATCGACCACCAGGCAGTGATTTTCGTGGCGGATCAACCAGATGTAGTTGTCATTAAAGGCTGGAACTGTGATCACTGGATACATGAGTCTGCTTCTCTTTAGGGAGGGTATCTTATATAACAGGATGGCGTTCGAAACCCCGAGTTGAGCCCTATTATGCAGGTGGCACGTACCGAACAACAAATCGAGATCCCGACCAGCTGGTCTGCATTGCCTATGGGGGACTGGGTGGCGGCCGAGATCCAGGAGCGGCTCGACAACTGGTGCCCCAATCTGTTTGGGTATCATCTGCTGAAAATTGGCGCTCTGAGCGCCGAACTCTCCTGCAAACGCTCCTCCATTCGTCACCAGATCGGTGTCGCCCCCGGCGGGCGGCTGCTCGACATGTATGGCGATCCCCTCGATCTGCCGGTGCGGACCGGCAGCGTCGATGCCTGCCTGCTGGCTCACTGCCTAGATTTCTCTGCCGATCCTCATCAGGTGTTGCGCGAAGCTGAAAGAGTGTTGACCGACGATGGCTGGCTGATCATCAGTGGCTATAACCCCATGAGTCTGGTCGGGATCGGTCACTGTGTGCCGTTCTTGCGGCGCAGAATGCCCTGGTCGGCACGGATGTTCACCCCAGGGCGGGTGACGGACTGGCTGCATCTGCTGGGATGCGAGGTGATGTTCGACGAGCGTTTCGGTTACTCGTTTATGGGTAAACAGAGCTGGCACAGTTGGTGGCGGGAGAGTGTCGGGCGGGATTATTGCAGGGCATTTGCATCGGTATACGTGATTGCGGCCCGTAAACGGCGCTTTCCACTGATCCCGGTGCGGCGGCGCTGGCAACTGCCAAAATCCCTCGCCACACCGGGAATGGCCCGTCAGGGCTGGTAGCCGGTATCCTCGGCCAGCTCCTTGCCGCAGGCCGCCTCGCGGGCCAGTTCGTCACAGCGTTCGTTCTCCGGATGGCCAGAGTGCCCTTTGACCCAGAGCCACTCGATCTGGTGGCGACCCACTTCCGCATCCAGCTCCTTCCAGAGATCGACGTTCTTGACCGGTTGGCGGTTGGCGGTCATCCACCCTTTCTTCTTCCAGCCGATGATCCACTGGGTGATCCCCTGACGGACATACTGGCTGTCGGTGGTGAGGCGCACCTTGCACGGTTCGTTGAGGGTGCGCAGCCCCATGATGGCGGCCATCAGCTCCATCCGGTTATTGGTGGTCAACTTGAATCCGGCGGAAATCTCTTTGCGGTGCTTGCCGTAGACCATCACGGCCCCGTAACCACCCGGGCCCGGATTGCCGAGGCAGGAGCCGTCGGTATAGACATCAATCTGTTTTAACATGAGCAATCAATCTGTTTTAACATGAGGCTTGGGGTAAACTAGCGAGTAAGTAAAGCCGAAGTTTGACATAGATTGGATCATGAACACACCCCAACTAAATCGCCAGATCATTCTGGATACTGAAACCACAGGTATGAATACGGCGGGTGGCCCTGTCTATCTGGGGCACCGCATTATCGAAATCGGCTGTGTGGAGGTGATCAACCGCAAGCTGACCGGTAACCACTATCACGTCTATATCAAGCCTGATCGCCTGGTCGACCCGGAAGCGATCCAGGTGCACGGTATCACCGACGAGTTCCTGCGTGACAAACCGTCGTTCAGCCAGATTGCCGACGAATTCCTTGAGTTCATCCGCGGCGCCGAACTGATCGCTCACAACGCACCGTTTGACGTGAGCTTCATGGACTACGAGTTCAGCAAGCTCGGACTCAACTTCAAGACGGCGGATATCTGCACCATCACTGATACCCTGGCGATGGCGCGGGATCTCTTCCCCGGCAAGCGCAACAACCTGGATGTGCTGTGCGATCGTTACGGTATCGACAACTCCCACCGTACCCTGCACGGGGCTTTGCTCGATGCGGAGATCCTGGCAGACGTCTACCTGCTGATGACCGGCGGCCAGACCAAACTCAATCTGGCCACCGAGAGCAACGAAAACGAAAGCAATCAGGACACCAGTATTCGCCGGCTGGAGAGCAACCGACCCGCCCTCAAGGTGGTGCGTGCCAGTGCCGAGGTTCAGGCCCTGCACGAGGCGAGACTGGATCTGGTACAGAAGAAAGGAGGAAGTTGTCTGTGGCGGCAATGAGCAAGTGGTGTGCCGGTCTGCTGTTGTTGCTCTCGCTGGGGGCAACGGCGACCGAGGTATTTGCCCCTTCCGATATTCCGCTGCTGGATAACCGCTTTCGCATCGATTACGGCGTGAAGGAGATCACCTTCATTATCAAGCGCAAGCCGGGCACCCCATCCGTGATCCTGGTTCGCCCCGATGGCAGCAAGCTTTACGTGGGCAAGGTCAAACCTGCCGATGTGGGTTGGCTGGCGTTGCCGGAGCACGATCTCATTACCCTGCGCAATCCCATGCCGGGCCCCTGGCAGGCGATTGGTGAGGTGGATCCCGACAACCGGGTGCGCATTCTCTCCGATATCCGGCTCGATATCGCCGCCCTGCCGATGCAGCTCTATCAGGGGGAGGTGGTCAAGCTCAAGGCGTGGTTGCTGATCAATGGTCAGCCGCCGAAAGATAAATACTATCTCTCTGACCTTGGCATGACCGTCAAGCTACAATCGTTCAGCGATGCCGATAAGAAAGAGGTCGTGCTGGATCAAGTGCTTGGTCACTATCGCGATGATGGCAAGGGGCTAGATGAGGTACCGGGCGATGGCATCATGACGGCGGAAGTGACGCTGCAGGATATTCCCGGTGGCAAGTACCGCGCCATGTTCAGCACAGGCAATCAGGTGTTTGTCCGTGCCCGTTATCAGGATGTGCTGCTGTACCCCTATCCGTTCAGCTATAACTTGTCGCCGCCTTCGGATGAGCTGGGTGCCAAGCTCTCACTGCTAATCGACCGTGATGAGCTGGATCCCGCCTCCGTGGTGGTCAAGGGGAGTGTGACCAGCAATGTGGGCGGCCTCTACGAGTTCAGCGAGACCGCCAGCGACCCCAAGCTTGATATCGATCTCTCCAACATCAAGGAGGTCGGTCAGCATGAGGTGAAAGCAACCCTCTATGGCACCACTCGCCTCGGCCGTGAGCTGAAAATCGAGTTGCCGGTGAAAATCTTCAATGTCTTCCCGCCACCGCCGCCTCCTGTAGAGGTGGTGTCGGCCGCCGCACCGGCCTCCAGTGCCGAGGCGACCCATGAAGCTCCGGCAGAGGAGGAAATGGGCTGGCTGATCTGGGCATTGGCGGGTGGTGGTGTGCTGCTGGCGGTATTGGGTGGGGTCGGGTTTGTGGTGATACAAAAACGGCGTGCCCTGAAGCGTGCTCTGGCCGCTGCACAGGCCGAGAATCAGCAAGCTGGACAACCTGCTGCCAAGCTGGATCTCAATCTGCCAGAGCAGTAACCCACGTACTTAAGTGGCGTGATGCCAGAGATAAAAAACCGCCCTGATAAGCAGGGCGGTTTTTTAGTTCATAAACAGAACAAGCTGGCTATCAGTGTTCGCCGATATAGACATCCTTGTTCTGCTCGCGGATCTCGAGGAACTTGTCCAGATTGGCCATCATCAGCTCGACCAGCTGGGGGTCGAAATGCTGCCCCTTCTCCTCTTCAATCAGGGCCAGCACCTTGTCCAGCGGCCACGCCTTCTTGTAGCAGCGATCCGAACCCAGAGCATCGAACACGTCAGCCAGCGCCACAATCCGCCCCTCCAGCGGAATATCGGCCCCCTTCAGACCACGGGGATAGCCACTGCCATTCCATTTCTCATGGTGATTGCCAGCGATGGTGGCACCAATCTGAAACAGCGCCAGATCGCTGCCGGAGAGCATATCCTGCCCGAGCTGGGCGTGGGTTTTCATGATCTCCCATTCCTCCGGTGTCAGCTTGCCCGGCTTGTGCAAGATGGCATCGGGAATTCCCACCTTGCCAATGTCATGGAGCGGCGAGGCACGTTTCACCAGCTCGCTCTGCTCTTCGCTCATGCCCATCAGGTGGCAGAACTGTTCGGTATAGAGCGCGACCCGCTTGACGTGCAGCCCTGACTCTTTTGAACGGGTTTCGACCAGTTCGCCGATGCGATAGATGATCTCCCGCTGGTTGTCGGCGATCACCTCATTGAGCCGGATATTCTCCAGCGCCACTATGATGTTTTCGGTAAACAGTGTCAGCAGACTGGTATCGATCTGGCTGAGCTGGCGGGTGGTCTCGATGTGGAACAGCAGGTGGTGGCGAGGATTCTGGCAGTAGAGCACCATCTGGGTGGCGTTATAGACGTTGCTGCGCTTGCTCATGGCCTGGCGCAGGATCTCCGGCGCGTCCGTGAGGAGCATGGCGGGATGGCCGGGGAGCAGGGGCTCCAATACTTGATCCTTCACCTCATAGGCGTATTGCTTGACGTCGTATATCTGGGTTTCCCCCAGATGGAGCAGGGCGCTGAGCTGCTCCTGGGCGCCTTCGACAAACTGGCGCAAGGCCCGTTTCTCAAAGATCCCCTTGGAGGCTTCGATGACTTTTTCCAGCCCCTGACGGTTACTCTCCAGGGTGCGGATATCCCGATAGGATCGCAGGCTGGCCCGCAGCAGGGTGCGCAGCTTCTGGGAGGTGAGCTCGGTTTTATCCTTGTAGTCGTTGATGTCGTAGTTGGTGACCACGTCATCTTCCGGCGCCTGGCCGGGTTGGCCGGTACGCAACACGATGCGTACCATCTTGTTTTGCAGATCTTCACGGACATATTTGACGACATCTAGGCCAGCGTGGTCGACCTCCATCACCACGTCCAGCAGCAACAGGGCAACGTCCGGGGTGGTGGCCAGCAACTCTTTGGCCTGCGCCGCGGAATAGGCATGCAGAAAATCGATGGGGCGATTGTCAAACTCGAATTTGTTCAAGGTGATTTTGGTGATGCGATGCACTTCAGGCTCATCGTCAACAATCATCACCTTCCAGCCCGCTTGCTGTGCGTCGGGGAGGGAGAGATCGTCATCATCAATAATCAGGATCTGGTCATCCATCATACAATCCTGTTTGGCATCCTGTGCTTACATTAACTGCTTCACTAAGGATAGGAAACTTATTGGGAAATAAAATTTGATCTCGAAAAACTATGGTCGAAATAAGCAAATGGAACCCTTTGTGACTGTGGCGTTGTCCGGCTGCTTTCTTTGCCCAATCATGGAGCTAGCGTGCATAAAGCCTATGTCTGGATTGGGGTGTGGACGCCAGTAGTTGGGGGCGTTTGAATTCGATTTGTAGCTATTAGACGAGAAATAATCTTATTTGGTAGTGATTCCTATTTGCGTGTAGCATGGGCGACACACTCAACGAGGAGCCCCATCGTGTCCCCATCTCTGCCTCCCAATCGTCCCCGTCTGCTGACTGTCAAAGCCATTACCCAGATCACCCCCCATTTGCGTCGCATCACCTTTGGTGGCAGCGAGTTGGCTGACTATCCCTTTACCTGCGGTGGGGCCCATATCAAGGTGATGCTGGCCCAGCCCCATCAGGTAGAGCCAGTGCTGCCTGCCATGACCCCGAGCGGCCCGCGCTGGAGTGACCCGGCTGACAAGCCGGTGATCCGCACCTACACCATCCGCGCGTTTCGCCGTGATGAGCAGGAAATTGATATCGACTTCGTGCTGCACGGTGACGCTGGGCCCGCCAGCGCCTTTGCTACCCATGCCAAGCCGGGAGAGAAGGTAATCCTCTCCGGGCCGGGTGGTCCCAACCCCATGCTGCAACCGGCCGATCACTACTGTCTGGTAGGGGATCTCACCGCCTTGCCCGCCATCATGGCGATGTGTGAGGTGATGCCTACCGAGGCCAGAGGGGAAATTGCGATTCTGGTACCGGATCAGGCCGATGCTCAGCCGTTGACACTGCCGGTCGGGGTTCGCTGTCACTGGTTTGTCGGCGAGCCCGAGTCCAGCGGCCTGCTGGAGCATGTGATTGCTCTGCCGCTGGTGCGCGATGGTGGTTTCTTCTGGCTGGGTGGGGAAGAGGCGCTGGTGCTGCCGCTGCGCCGCCATTTTCGCTCCGTGCTCGAGGTGGATCGCCAGTCGCTCTACGCCGTGCCGTACTGGCGCCGGGGCAAGAGTGAAGAGGCCTATCACCAGACCCGTCACGATGTGATGGATAATTAAGCGGATGCGAAAGAATACCTGATTCACACTTGAAAATAAAAATGATTTGCATTTAGTATTGCGCCGTCTGGGTATTCGTCCGGGCGGCGTTTTTATTTCCGTTGACACAAGAGCGCCCTGTTTTCACGTCGGTTTGGCTGCATGTTGTCAGACCCAACGCAAGGAGTCGTAAAGGGTGGTTAAGTACCAGACCCCTCTGTTCTGGCTGGCATTGTTCCTTCTCTGCACGCTGTTTTGCCTCTCGCTCGCCACCGGTGCGGGCGTCTATGGTGCCCGCGAGGTACTCGGCTACCTGATGGGGGATTCCCGCTGGGCTGGTGACGAGAAGCTCGCCATGGTGCTCAATACCTTGCGGATCCCGCGCACCCTCTGTGCCATGGTGGTCGGCGCATCTTTATCTCTGGCTGCCTCCTTGTTGCAGAGCGCGACCCGCAATCCGCTGGCGGAGCCCGGCCTGCTCGGCGTCAACGCCGGGGCCGTCTTTGCGCTGGTGGTGGGGCTCACCTGGTTTGGTGTGGAGTCCGCCTACGGCTATCTGCTTTGGGCCGGACTCGGCGCGCTGCTGGGCAACGTGATTGTGCTGGGGCTCGGCATGATGATTGGCCGCTCCAACCCCCTCAAGCTGATTCTGGTCGGGGTGGCGCTCTCCGCCACCTTCGGCGGTCTCTCCAGCTTTCTGCTGCTCTCCAACAAGATGGTGCTGGAGCAGTACCGCTTCTGGAACCTCGGCTCCCTGTCGGCGGCCAATCTCGATGCCATCGTCGCTGTGCTGCCCTTCGTGCTGGCGGCGTTTGTCATCACCTTGCTGCTCTGTCGCCAGCTGACCCTGATGCAGATGGGGGACAGTCAGGCCCAGGCGCTGGGGATCCGCCCTAACCGGGTGAGGATTGGCGTGCTGCTGGCCGCCACCCTGTTTACCGCCAGTGCCATCGCTATCGCCGGCCCCATCGGCTTTGTCGGCTTTCTGGCCGCCTACTGTGGCCGACTGGTAGAGCCGGTGAAGCTGTCGGTGCAGGTCTGTTTCTCCGCTCTGTTCGGCATGCTGTTTCTGCTGTTGGCCGACATTCTGGCGCGCTGGCTGATCCAGCCGTTCGAGCTGCCCAACGGGGTCATTCTGGCCCTGATCGGTGCACCTGTGCTGATCGCCATCGTTCACCGCGGGGGCTTTCGTACCCTGCTGACCGTCAAGTGAGGGGCTGATGCGTACACCTACCGATATGCTCTGCCTGCGGGCTGGCAACCGCTCTTTGCTGATCCATCTGCCAAGCTGGCGCTGGCTGGCTCTGCTGGCCATGGCGTTGCTGGCGCTGGCTCTGCTGACCCTGAGCGTTGGCGGCGGCAAGCTTGGCTTGGCTGGGGTGGTCAACACCTTGCTGGGGGAGGGGACCCGGCTTGAGCAGCTCACCCTGTTCAAGATCCGGCTGCCGCGCATCCTTGGGGTGGTGGCGGCGGGGGCGGCCATGGGGCTCTCCGGCTGTCTGGTGCAGACGCTGGTGCGCAACCGGCTGGCCACACCCGATATGGTGGGGGTCAACAACGGGGCCTCTCTGGCCATCATCGTCTTCTCCCTCTACCTGACCGTGGGCAGCTGGCCCTGGTGGGCGGCACCTATCGGAGCCATCTTCGCGGCGCTGGTGCTCTATGCCCTCTGCCGCAAACCGGGTGAGCAGGGCTATCTGTTCGTGGTGATCGGCATCGGCCTCTCCGAGCTGTTCGAGGCGCTCGGCCAGTTTGTGATGTCCACCCAGGCTTTGCTGCACCTGAGCTCCCTCTATCTGTGGAATATGGGCAGCTTTATCGCCGTGGGTTACAGCACCATCACCCCCATCGCCATCCTGTTGCTGCTGCTCTGCCCGTGGATCGTCTATCTCTCCCGCTCGCTGGCGGTGCTGCGCTTTGGCCCCGAGATGGCCAGAGGGCTTGGCGTCAACGGCGATCGGGTGCAACTGGGCATTCTGGCGCAGGCCATTGTGGTGGCGGCGCTCGGCACCGCCATCGGCGGCCCCGTGGTCTTTATCGCCATGGCTGCCCCCATTCTTGCCTCCTGGCTGGTGAAAGACCGGGTGGTGCCGCTCTGGCTGGCGGCGCTTAGCGGCGCCCTGCTGCTGCTTGCCAGCGATACCCTGGTCCGGGTGCTGGCCAGCCCCCACGAGGTGGCGACCGGCATCATGACCCGCATTCTCGGCGGCCTGTTGCTGCTGTTTCTTCTCGTTAACGATCGCCAGAGGGCTGACTGATGACGCTCACCGTAAATCGCCTCCACTTCGCCTATCAGCAGACCCCCATTTTGCGGGACATCTCTTTCAGCGTGCCGAGAGGCAAGCTGGTGGGGATCGTCGGCCCCAACGGCTGCGGCAAATCGACCCTGCTCAAGCTGCTATCCGGCCAGATGAACGCCCAACGCGGCGAGATCCTGCTCAAAGGCAAGCCGCTTGCCAGCTACCCCATGAAGGGGTTGGCGCGGGAGCTCGCCTACTTGCCCCAGCGGCCAACCCTGCCTGCCGGCATTCTGGTGGAGCAGTTGGTGCAGTATGGCCGTCACCCTCATCAGGGTTGGTTCAATCAGTGGGGTGAGGAGGATGCCCGCATGGTGCGTATTGCCTGCGAGCGGATGCAGCTTGAAAGCATCTGGCAGCAGAGCGCAGCGTCCCTCTCCGGCGGGCAGGCACAGCGTGCGTGGCTGGCGATGATCCTGGCCCAGGACAGCGACATGGTGCTGCTCGACGAGCCCACCAGCGCCCTCGATATCGGTCACCAGACCGAGGTGATGGAGGCGATCCATCGCATCACCGCCGAGGGCAAAACCGTGCTGCTGGTGATCCACGATCTGGCGATGGCGGCCCGCTACTGTGACGAGTTGATCGCCATCGGCGAGGGGACCATTGCCGCTATGGGCCCGGCCCGGGAGGTGGTGACCAAGGATCTAATCGACCGGCTCTACCAGACCAGTGTCGACATTTTGCATGCCCCCGGCGACGGGGCGCCCATTATCGTGCCCCGTCGCCACGAACATGGCCGCGCCCTACGTTCGGCGAGTTGAGTCATATGGGCCTGCTCTGTGGGCCCACCGAGTGTATCCTCGCGGCCGATTATCCGGGCCGTGCAACGAGAAGGAGTGAGATGATGAAGCGTTTTGCCGCCCTGGCAGCAGCCATCCTGATGCTGGCCGCGCCGCTGGTTCAGGCACAGGAGATGCGTGAAGTGACTGATGCGTTTGGCCAGAAGGTGCAGGTGCCAGTCCAGCCAACGCGGGTGGTGGTGCTGAGCGAGCTCGAACTCGACAGCACCCTGACCCTGGGGCTGACCCCTATCGGCGCCGTCAATGGCCGTGGTCAACCCACCTTGCCCCGCTATTTGCTGAACAAGGCGGGCATGGGTATCCAGGTGATCGGTGATCTCGACAGCCCCAATCTGGAGTCGCTGATTGCGCTGGAGCCCGACCTTATCCTGACCGGCCAGACCCGTCCCGAGCTGCTGACCTTGCTGGGGGAGATCGCGCCGACCGTGGTGACCAGCAAGTGGGGTGAGCCGTGGCAGGATAGCTTCCGCCGCACCGCCCACACCCTTAACCGCGACCAGCAAGGGGATACTTTCTTGCTGCAGTATGCCGAGCGGTTGACTCAGGCCCGCAGCAAGCTGGCCAAGCATCAGGGGGAGAGCATCAGCATAGTGCGCTGGAATCCCAAGGGGCCGAGCTTTATGTATCAGGGCACCTTTGCCAGCAGCGTAGTGGAGTCGATGGGGCTGGTACGCCCAAGCAAGCAGCAGGGCACTGGCGCACCCCACTCACCGGCGCTGAGTCTGGAGTCCCTCAATCTGCTGGATGCCGACTGGCTGGTGGTCGGCACTCTGAGTGCCAGCGGTGATGCGGTGGATGCCATGCGTCAGGCGGAGCAGACCCCGGCGTTCCAGCAGCTGCCGGTGATCAAGGCCAAGCGCTTTAGCGCCGTGGACGGGTCGCTCTGGACCTCCAGCGGCGGCCCGCAGGCGGCCCTCAAGGTGATCGAGGATGTGGAGCAGTTGCTGGCAACCCGCAGCTGAGTGCTATCGCGCGCCAGAGGTTGACCACACGAACAGGTTGATCAAAAGAAGAGGGAGGCTGATGCCTCCCTCTTGCGTTGTCACTGTCTATCGTGACCTTTTCGGCGAGCCAGAGCCGTTTATTGCGGCTGGATGGCTGTCACTGTGAGCTTGCCGCTCTGGCTTTCCGCATGAAAGTGGATGGCATCCCCCACCTTGAGCCCTTTGAGCTGGGCCGGATCTGCCACTCGAAAGACCATGGTCATGGGGGGCATCTTGAGATTCTCGATCGCCTCGTGCTTGATGCCGACTTTGCCGCTCCCCTCATCGAGGCGGGTAATTACCCCCTTGGTCATCACCATTGCGGCCTGTTCGCTCATCTCACCCGTCTGACTCATATCGTGCCCTTCATGGTGCATCATCTCTTCTGCTTGCAGGTTGGTCTGGGTGGCAAGGCCAAGCAGCAATGTCAGGGTCAGCGTCTTGTAGTTCATGATGGTTTCCTCATCGCTCAGTCAATATGGATCGTGAAATCGGGTTATTCGGATTGCGGGTTCGCGCTCTTGCCAAGGCTTCGGCTGCGCCACAGGTAATAGGCCGCTGGCAGCACCAAGAGGGTCAGCACCAGCGCGCTCACCATGCCGCCGATCATGGGGGCGGCGATGCGCTGCATCACCTCGGAGCCGGTGCCATGGCTCCACATGATGGGCAAGAGGCCGGCGATGATGGTGACCACCGTCATCATCTTGGGGCGCAGGCGCAGGGCGGCGCCGTGGATCACCGCCCGATGCAGACCCGTCTTGTCCGGCTTGCCACTGGCCACCAGGTCATCCCAGGCATGGTTGAGGTAGACCAGCATCAAGACGCCGGTCTCTACCGCCACCCCCGCCAGAGCGATAAAGCCTACCCCGACCGCCACCGAGAGGTTGAAGTCGAGCAGCCAGAGGGTCCAGATCCCCCCCACCACCGCCAGCGGTAGGGTGGTGAGAATGAGCAGCACCTCCTGAACGCGGCGAAACGCCAGATAGAGCAGCAGCACGATAATGGCGACCGTCAGCGGCACCACGTAGGCGAGGCGCGCCTTGGCCCGCTCCATGTACTCGTATTGGCCAGACCAGGTGAGGGCGTAGCCTGCCGGCAGCACCAGCTGTTTGTTCACCTCTGCCTTGGCCTCATCGACGAAGGAGCCGATGTCGCGGCCGCGAATGTCGACGTAGACCCAGCCGTTGAGGCGTGCATTCTCGCTGCGCAGCATGGGGGCCTCGTCGCTGATGTAGACCCGGGCCACATCCGCCAGCGCGATGCGTGCGCCACTTGGAGTGACCACCGGCAGCAGCTCCAGGCTGGCTACCGAGTCGCGATAGCTCTGGGGGTAGCGCAGGTTGATGGGGTAGCGCTCGCGCCCCTCGATGGTCTGGCCCACCTCCATGCCGCCCACTGCGGTGGCGAGCACCGCCTGCACATCGGCGATGTTGAGGCCGTAACGGGCTGCTTTGAGCCGGTCGACATCCACCTTCACATAGCGGCCACCGGCCACCCGCTCGGCGTAGACCGATGAGGCGCCCTCCACCTTGCCGACGATCTGTTCCAGCTGCTGGCCGAGTTGCTGGATCACCTTTAGATCCGGCCCCGCTATCTTGATGCCGACCGGGGTCTTGATACCGGTAGCCAGCATGTCGATGCGGGTCTTGATGGGGGGCACCCAGGCGTTGGTGAGGCCGGGGAAGCGGATGAGGGAATCGAGCTCCTCTTTGAGCTTCTCCGGGGTCATACCGGGGCGCCACTGATCGCGGGGCTTGAGCTGGATGCTGGTTTCCATCATCACCAGATCGGCAGGGTCAGTGGCCGATTCGGCGCGCCCCGCCTTGCCGAACACGTTCTGCACCTCGGGCACGGTACGAATGAGCTTGTCGGTCTGCTGCAAAATCTCCCGCGCCTTGCCCACCGAGATATTGGCTGCGGTGGTGGGCATATACATGATGTCCCCCTCATCGAGCGGCGGAATGAACTCGGAGCCAAGGTACTTGAGCGGCCAGAAGCCCGCCACCGTCACTACGGCGGCGACAGCCAGGGTGGTTTTCGGACGGGCCAGCACGGCTTTGAGCAGCGGCACATAGCCCTTGCTTAGCCAGCGGTTCAGCGGATTGGCCTGCTCCGCCAGCACCTTGCCACGGATGAAGTAACCCATGATCACCGGTACCAGCGTGATGGCGAGCCCGGCCGCGGCGGCCATGGCGTAGGTCTTGGTGAAGGCGAGCGGGTGGAACATCCGCCCCTCCTGCGCCTCCAGCGCGAACACCGGCAGGAAGCTGATGGTGATGATGAGCAGGGAGAAGAAGATGGCGGGCCCCACCTCTATGCTCGCCTCTGTGATGATGCGCCAGCGGTTCTTGTCGGTGAGCGCCTCCCGTTCCATGTGTTTGTGGACGTTCTCGATCATCACGATGGCGCCGTCCACCATGGCGCCGATGGCGATGGCGATGCCCCCCAGCGACATGATGTTGGCGTTGATCCCCTGCAGGTGCATGACGATAAAGGCCACCAGAATGGCGATGGGCAGGGTAATGACCACCACCAGTGACGAGCGCAGGTGGAACAGGAAGGCGAGGCAGACCAGCACCACCACGGCGAACTCCTCCAGCAGCTTGCCGGAGAGGTTGTCGATGGCGCGCTGGATAAGGTCGGATCGATCGTAGACGGTGACCACCTCCACCCCTTGTGGCAGACTGCTTTTCAGCTCCGCCAGCCGTGCCTTGACACCGTCTATGGTGTACTGGGCATTCTCGCCGTAGCGCATGACGATAATGCCGCCCACCACTTCCCCTTCGCCGTTGAGCTCGGCGATACCGCGCCGCATCTGGGGACCGGTGACCACATCCGCCACATCCCCCAGCAGCAGCGGGGCGCCGCGTACCGTGGTGCCGAGCGGGATCTGCTTCAGATCCTCAACGCTCTTGAGATAGCCGTTGGAGCGCACCATGTACTCCGCTTCAGCCATCTCGATGACGGAAGCGCCTGTCTCCTGATTGCCCTGTTTGATGGCGGTCTCGATAAGGGAGAGCGGAATGCCGTAGGCGCGCAGCTTGTCCGGATCGACCCGCACCTGATACTGGCGCACCATGCCACCGACGGTGGCGACTTCGGAGACCCCCTCCACCGTCTGCAACTCGTACTTGAGGAACCAGTTTTGCAGCGAGGTGAGCTGGCTGAGGTCATGCTTGCCGGTTTTGTCTACCAGCGCGTACTGGTAGACCCAGCCCACCCCGGTGGCATCGGGGCCGAGCTGGGGGCGGGCGGAGGCGGGCAGGTTGGGGGCCACCTGGCTCAAATACTCTAGCACCCGGGCGCGGGCCCAGTAGAGGTCGGTGTTGTCGTCAAACAGCACATATACGAAGGAGTCGCCGAAGAAGGAGTAGCCGCGCACCGTGGTGGCCCCCGGTACCGCCAGCATGGCGGTGGTGAGCGGGTAGGTGACCTGATCCTCCACCACCTGGGGCGCTTGGCCCGGGTAGGAGGTCTTGATGATCACCTGCACGTCGGAGAGATCCGGCAGGGCATCCACCGGGGTTTGCTTGACCGACCAGAGCCCCCAGGCGGTGAGCATGAGGGTCAATAACAGCACCAGAAAGCGGTTGCCCACCGACCAGCGAATAATCGAGGGGATCATGATTTGGCTCCTTGCTCATGTTGCGCAGAGAGCGGAGCTTGGTTGTCGGCAACGCAGGGAATGATGGATGGGATCATGACTTCTTCTCCATCTCGGGTATCGCCATCTGATGCTGGCTATGGTCCATGCCTTCCATCTTCTCCATCTCATCCGTTCCACGCTTGGCGTCGCCGTCAGTAGCGGGTGCCTTCTCCTGATGGATGGTGGTGATGCGGTACTCATCCCCCTCCTGCATCACCTGCAGATGGAGGGTCTCCCCCTTGACCAGTTTGCTAATGTCGACTCCTTCGGCGACGGTGAACTCCATCTCCATGGCGGGCCACTGCCACTCGGGGATGGGCTGGTGGGAGACCATCAGGGTACGGTTGGCCAGATCGATGCTTTCAACCTCGCCCTGGGTCCACACCTGTGCAGGGCGCACTGCCGTCATACGCTGGAAGTCCGAATCGATGGCCGACTCGGAGTCGAGCAGGAACTGGGCCGAGCTGACTATGTTATCCCCAGCCTCTACCCCTGCCTTGATGGCAACCTTGTCGCCAAACTGGGGGCCGAGGGTGACGGCGACCGACTTGAAGTTGCCATCTCCCAACGCCAGCACCAGCCGATCCTGACTACCGGTGCGGATCACCGCTTCGCTCGGCACCACTAACTGCGGTGCGCCTTTGCCAGTGCGAATGGCCACCTTGGCGAACATATTGGGTTTCAAAAATTCGTCCGGATTGTCAAAGCGCAGCCGCACCTTGAGGGTGCGAGTAGCGGCATCGAGGGTCGGATAGAGGTAATCCACCTTACCTTGCCAACTGCGACCGGGGGCATAGTCGAGAGTCATGGTGACCGGATCGCCCACCTTCAGCTGGGCGGCTTGACGCTCGAACACCTCGGCACTGACCCACACCTGCTTGAGGGTGCTGATGTTAAAGAGCGCCGCAGCGGGCTCCACATACTGGCCTTCTCGCACCTTGAGCTCGGAGACATAACCGCTGCTGGGGGCGTAAATGCTGATGGTTTCGCGCACCTGACGGGTGCGCTTGAGGGCTGAGATTTGATCTGCCGGTACCTGCAGGGACTTGAGCTTGCCCTCGGCGGCGCGCAGCAGCAGGGGGTTGGCGGTGTTGAGGGCCAGCAGGTATTCGTGCTGGGCGTTGACCAGATCCGGTGCGTAGAGCTCGTAAATAAGGCTCCCCTTGCTCACCTGCTGCCCTTCACTCTTGATGGCGAGGGTGCGGATCCAGCCCGCCATGCGGGCGTTGACTGCCTCCAGCCTGTCCTCGTCATACCCGACATAGCCCACCGTCTCGATCTGCTGGTGGATAGGCAGTCGCTCGACCTTAGCCAGTCGCACCCCCAGGTTCTGCTGGATCTCGGGGCTGATGGTGACGGTGCCCGGTGAGCCGCCCTGTTTTTCCTCATAGACGGGGATAAAGTCCATCCCCATGTTGTCCTTGGCGGGGCCATCGCGCTTGTCGCGCGGATCCATGGGGTTGACCCAGTAAAGGGGCGTCTTCTCTTTGGCGCTTGCGCCATCGGAGGTCTGTTTGGCGGCCCAGTAGCCGCCACCAGCTCCAAGGGCAAGTAGCAGGGCCGACATCAGGACGGTCTTGTTCATGACTGGCCTCCGGCGCGGATCTGCATGCAGAAAGTGCAGGAGGATAAGGCGTCCGCGCAGGCGGCAACCTTGGACGGTGAAAAGTGGGCTGGTGACATAATACGTCTTCTCTTCTTTTGCAGGCCGCCGGTCGGGTGAGGTGCAAGGCATCACCAAAGGGGCTGGCGGCAAACGGGGCGCAGCTGTATCAGCGCGCACGGCTCCCTGTTGCTGGCGGGGCCAGTCGTCACAGGGTCAGGCAAGGCAGCAGAAAACGGACAAGCCGAGGCTTGCCGCTGCCGCAAGAGAAGGACTTTCTAGTGGCGTAACACCGACAGCATCAGATGTCGGCGTGGCCAGGAGGGAGGGTGAGTACCGCGCGAGCGCAGGAAGGGATCCCGCAACCAGTTATCAAGCAGTGACGCTGCGACGTTGTTGCCAAGTAGCAGGGGGAAGATCAGCAGGGCGACCAGTACACCCAGCAGAGCCATCGCGCCGAAGGAGGGAGCATTGACGCCGGTCTGCATCTGGCACTCATCGCCCATGGTTGACCCCTCGCCTCCCTGATGGCAGGAGAGGGGCATGACATCGCCCGGGTGATCCATAGCGGGCATTGCATGAGAGATATCGCCATCCGCCATCGCCATGGATGAATCGAACATCACCATCGATTGGGCGCTGCTTGGGGTCGGCTCGGAGGAGAGGGGAGAACCATGCCAGCTGATGCAGAGGGTCAGATTGCAGACGAGCAGCAGCGCCAGCAATAGCCGGGCCAAAGCAACAGAGGGCAATCTTGCAGCAAGCTGGGTGAGTGACAATCCGGGTATCCTTCGGGAGCAGATGGCGGGACTGTAAACCTTGCCACGAGGTGAAGGTCAATGGCGCCAGTGATGTTATAGAGGTGCTGTGTTGGGGGGATATTTAAGCAATGCTTAACCATTGCGTATGCCCAACCCTAATGAAGCATGCCCCTCATCCCGTTAGGATGCCCCCTGTCAGTTACCACGATGACGTGATGGTTCACTCTTTTGCTCCGGCATAAATGACTGCGGCAGGAGTGCTTGCCGACCTTATCCATCCCGTGACGCCATGAGCGAGCAGTATAAAGCCGCAGGTCTCCCGGATGCTGACAATCAAAGAGTCAAACCGTGTTTTTGAGCAGCACACCTTGCCGGGTGCTCACCATGTTCACTATTCAGGAGTATTGAAATGCAGCCACGACTGCTGTCGCTGATGCTTGCCGCTTTGCTGAGTCCATCAGCCATGGCTGGCGGCCTTGCCCTATACGAGACCAGCACTGCCAACAGTGCGCTGGCCAACGCAGGGTCTGCCGCCCGTGCCCAAGGGGCAGATACTATCGCAAGTAACCCGGCCGGTATGACCAAACTGGAAGGTACCCAGTTGCAGGTCAATGGCGGTGTGGTATACGGCGACCTTGAGCTGGATCTGGACAACGGCGGTAACAACGGTGGAAATGCCCTGCAGACCGCGCCGCTCGGCAGCCTCTATCTGACGCATGCCATCGACGATCAATGGGTCGCAGGTATCGGCGTCTTTGGCAGTCACGGTCTGGGTATCGATTATGGCGATGGCTGGGATGGTCGTGGTTATACCCAGTCGGCCAAGCTGACCGGCATCGCCTTTGCTCCGAGTCTGGCGTACCGCATTGATTCAAATTGGTCAGTGGGAGCCAGCCTGATCGCCATGAATGGTTCGCTGGAAGCCTCTGTGGATCTGACGTCCGGGATGGGGGAAGGGCGGGAATTCTCCAACAGTGACTGGGCGTATGGCGCCTCCTTCGGGGTACTTTACGAGCTGGATCAGCACTCCCGTATCGGCTTGAGCTACTTCTCCGAACTGAAGTGGGAGCTGGAAGATCAGCTCTTCCCACGTGCTGATGTGGCAGGTCTAGGGGTCGAGATCATGATTCCGCAGACCATTACGCTAAGTGGCTATCACCAGCTCAACGACCAGTGGGCCTTGCTGGCCAGTGCCAACTGGCAGCAGTGGTCCCGTTTTGGCGATATCGGTGTGGCATCTGCCATGGGCAGCCAAACCATTGATATGAATTACAAGGATACATGGCATGCCAGCCTGGGGGCTCAGTTTGATGTCACCCCTGCACTGCGTTTGAGCAGCGGAATTGGCTATGACAGTAGTGCAGTAAGTGATGAGTTCCGTACTGTGATGCTTCCAGTGGGTTCTGGTTGGCGCTGGGGTCTGGGGGCCAGTTATCAGTTGAGCCCAGCCACCAAGGTGGAAGCCAGCTATACCTTGGCCTGGCTGGGTGATATGCCAGTGGATCAGGACGGGATCGGTCGCCCGCACTTGTCCGGCAGCTACAACAACAGCTACCTGAACTTCTTCAATATCGGTGTGCAACACCAGTTCTGAGTTGTGAGCCTTGCAAGCCTTCACTGATTGGGGGCTTCTCCATCCTGCCCGTCGCGCCGATCCGGCGCGTTATTAGCTGGGTGGCTCGTGAGGTCCACTTGTTTGCTCATCCGTTACTCAAGGAACAACATCAAATGTCATCACAATCAACCTCTGCGTTAGCGCGGTGGCTTTGGCGCCTGACGTTTATATTGGTCACTGTCGCTCTGGTTGTCTTCTTCTCGAAAGGTGCCCACATCTATCCAATTGAGGCGACCAGGTTCAACCATGCTTTGCCAGCCATCATGGTACTGCTTGATTCCGAGATCTTTATGGGGGTGATTACTGTGATCACTCTCTATGTGGTCCTCTATCTGGTCTATCTGCTGTGGCAACTGCATGAGATCGCTGTGCATCGTGCCAAGGTGTCTGAGTCGGTGCATATCACCCTGGTGTTTGCGCTCTCCTTGTGCGGACTGTTTATCGACAAGACCTGGTGGGTGCTTGCCGTCATCATCGCCTTTGCCCGTTGGGATGTGCTGAGCGAGCGGATGAGCCTTATTATCGGCCATGGTATTCGACGTGGTCGTCATGAGGGGGAGGCATCATGAAAGAGATCCTGCTGCCCTATATCCTGATCGTCTGGTTGCTGGTCAAGCTGAACATATTGCCTTGGAACCTAAAAACGGGTTTTTGGAGTACCGCAATTGGCGCGTTATTGGCGCTTGGTTTGTTGACTACCTCTCGCCATTTGGCTCCGGTGGATTTTACTGATTCGGCGACGGTCAAGGCACCTCATGCGGTGTTGGGACCCTTACTAGGCATCAACCAGTTTCATCAGATAGATCAGATTTATGTTGCGCATAATCAGCGCGTTGCGCGTGGTCAGCCCATTTATAGTCTTGCGGATTGGGAGAGTAACGGTAAGTCTCAGGCGTTGAGCTATCAGATTGACGCCCAGCATGCCCAGGTGGCGTCAGAGGTAAGCCAGCAGCGAGCGATCCAGTCACGAATGAACCTCAATCACAAGGAATTGGCTCGGCTGACCCACTTGGGTAATTTTGCCAGTATTCAGAGCCGTGACCAGCTGCAGACCCAAATTGATGGCGATCTGGCGCAACTGAGTGCCAGTGAAGCGAAGGTTCAGGCGATTGAAGCTCAGGTGTTGAATCTAGAGACAGAGCTGGCCTTGCAGGAGCGACGGAATGAAGAGAAGGTGATCAGGGCTCCGTTTGATGGTCAGGTCTCGATAGTCAATATTGCCAGCGGTTCCCGTACCGGCAACATGCACCTATACGACACTTCTCGCAAGTTTCTGGAGTTTCGCATTCCGGATCAGAGTTTTCGCAACATAGCACCAGGCCAGTTTGCCGAGTTTTATGTAGATGCCTATCCCGGGCGCATCTTTCGGGCACGGGTGCACTCAGTACTTACTGGTACGGGGGAGGCCCAGATGAGTGTTGCGCAGGGGGATCAAGATGTACGGCAGCATGTGGGCAACAACATGTCCAGCCATGGCCGGACAGTGGTGCTCGACATGCTGGTGCCGGACGGTGTTGACTTACCAATTGGGGCAACCGGCTCAGCCTGGATTTCGGCACATAAACCCCATCCGCTGCTTGGCTTTATCGACATCATCGGTGCCGCCACCGTACGCCTCAAGGCGATGAAGGCCTATCTGTTTGCGATGTAACGGACCGACATAAAAAAGCCCCTCCGTGAGGGAGGGGCTTGGTGAGCTTTACCGGAATAGTCAGGCCCTTTTTTCCGATCCTCTCATGATGAGGCGGAAGAAGAGCGGGATAAAGAAGATGGCGATAAAGGTAGCCGCCAGCATGCCGCCGATGACCGGCCAGCCGAGGGCGTGACGGCTTGCCGCACCTGCCCCGCTGGAGGTGACCAACGGTACACAGCCGAGGATGAAGGCGAGCGAGGTCATCACGATGGGACGGAAACGCAGGCGCGCCGCCTCCAGTGCCGACTCGATGAGGCTCATCCCCTCTTCGTGCTTCATCACCGCGAACTCCACGATCAGGATGGCGTTCTTGGCGGCAAGGCCGACCAGGGTCACCAGCCCGATCTGGAAGTAGACGTTGTTGGTCAGCCCCACCAGCCAGGTGGCGAGCAGGGCACCGAACAGGGCGAACGGTACCGCGGTGATCACCGCAAACGGCAGGCTCCAGCGTTCATACTGGGCGGCCAGAATGAGGAAGATCATCACGATACCGAAACCAAAGGCCATACCAGCGCTGCCTGCGGCCGCTTTCTCCTGATAGGCGGAGCCGGTCCACTCCAGCTTGGCGTCGTTGCCAAGAGCCTCATTGGAGACCTCTTCCAGCGCGGCGATGGCTTGACCCGAGCTGTAGCCAGGGGCGGGCTGGGCCATGATCTTGGCGGCCTGGAAGATGTTGAAGCGTTCGACCAGTTCGGGGCCGGTGGCATCCCGCACCGTCACCAGACTGCTGAGCGGGATCATCTCTCCCTTGTCGGAGCGGACATAGACGTTGCGGATGTCGCTCTTCTTGGCGCGGTAGTCGGCCTCGGACTGCAACTGCACCCGGTAGGTACGGCCGAACTGGTTGAAGTCGTTGACATAGACCTGGCCGAAGGTGGCCTGCATGGTGTCAAACACCGCGTTGATGGGCAGCCCCAGCGCCTTGGCTTTTTCGCGATCCAGATCCAGATAGACCTGTGGCACGTTGGCGCGGTAGGTGCTGGTGACGCTGGCAAACTCTGGGCGCGCCTTGGCCGCTTCGAGGAAGCGCTGCACTTCGCCGGAGAAGGCCTGGGCGTTGCCGGTGCCACGGTTCTGCAGATAGGCCTCAAGGCCACCTGTGGTGGACATCCCCTGAATGGGAGGCGGGTTGAAGGAGGCGACAAAGCCATCCGCCAGCCCCATCAGGCTCAAGCCCTGGAAGGTCTTGGCCAGCGAGAAGGAGTCCTGTCCTGTTCCCTGACGCTCGCTCCAGTCCTTCAGGGTAATGAAGGTCATGCCGCTGTTGCTGATGATGGCATTGGAGAGAATGTCAAAGCCCGAGAAGGTGATCACATCCTTCACATGGGGGTTGGCCATGGCGATCTTGTCGAACTGATCCGCTACCGCCTGGGTCCGGCTCATCGCGGCGGCATCCGGCAGCATGACGGCGGAGATGAGGTAGCCCTGATCTTCGTTCGGTACCAGTTCGCCCGGCACTTTCAGGAAGAGGCCGTAGATGGAGAGGATCAGCACGGCGATGATGGCAAAGGCGACCCCCACCCGACGGTTCAGGAAGGCCACCCCCCGTACATAGCCGCGGGTCAGCTGGTCAAATTTTTCGTTGAACCAGACGAAGAAGCGGGCCGGTTTGTGGTGTCCCTCTTTCAGCAACACGGCACAGAGGGCCGGGGAGAGAGTCAGAGCCACCAGACCGGAGATGGCGACCGAGACTGCGACCGTGATGGCAAACTGTTTGTACATCACCCCCGTCATGCCGCCCATAAAGGCGACCGGCAGGAACACGGCGCAGAGCACCAGCACGATGGCGACCACCGGACCGGAGACCTCCTGCATGGCGAGGATGGCAGCCTCTTTGGCGGAGCACTTCTTCTCGCTCATGATCCGCTCGACGTTCTCGAGCACCACGATGGCGTCATCTACCACGATACCGATGGCGAGCACCATGCCGAACAGGGTCAGCAGGTTGATGGAGAAGCCGAGCACCAGCATGCCGGCGAAGGTGCCGATCAGCGACACTGGCACCGCGATACAGGGGATCAGGGTGGCGCGGAAGTTCTGCAGGAACAGGTAGACTACCACGAACACCAGCACGATCGCCTCGAACAGGGTGTGTACCACCTCTTCGATGGAGATCTTCACGAACTCGGTGGTGTCGTAGGGGATCTGGTACTCGATATCCTGCGGGAAGCGCTCCTTGAGTCGCTCCATGGTGGCATGTACCGCATCGGCAACCGCGACGGCGTTGGCGCCCGGTTGCAGATAGGTGGCAATACCGATGGCCGGTTTGCCGTTGGCGCGGGCGACCAGGTCATAATCCTTGCCCCCCAGCTCGACCCGGGCGACATCGCGGACCCGGATCTTGGAGCCATCGGGCATGGAGCGGACGATGATGTTCTGGAACTCCTTCACATCCTCAAGGCGCCCCTTGGTCTGCACCGTGTAGGTGAAGTCGATGGGGGCCGTGGTGGGTTGGGCACCGATCTTGCCTGCCGCGAACTGGGTGTTCTGCTCGCGAATGGCGCCGATCACGTCGCTCGGGGTGAGCTCGAGCTGGGCCAGTCGATCCGGCCTGAGCCAGATACGCATGGCGTAGTCGGTACCGCCAAACAAGGTGGTATCACCGATGCCGGGAATCCGCTTGAGCTCGTCGATGATGTTGAGCAGGGCGTAGTTCGACAGATAGGTGGTATCAAACGAGCCGTTCGGTGACTGGAGGGTAACCACCTGCAGGATGGAGGTCGATTTCTTCTTGACCGTCACCCCCTGCTTTTTCACCTCTTCCGGCAGCTGGGCCATGGCGGCCGAGACCCGGTTGTTGACGTTGATGGTGGCCTGATCCGGATCGGTGCCGATCTCGAAGTAGACGTTGAGGTTCATCTGGCCGTTGGAGGCCGACCCCGACTGCATGTAGATCATCCGCTCGACGCCGTTGATCTGCTGCTCCAGCGGCGCTGCCACGGTCTGGGAGATCACTTCCGGGGTTGCGCCCGGATAAAACGCCGTGACCGAGACCACCGGCGGGGTGATCTGGGGATATTGCTCGATGGGGAGCGCACGCATCGCCGCCAACCCGCCCAGCACGATAATGATCGAAATCACGCTGGCGAAGATGGGGCGTTCTATGAAGAACTTGGAAAACATACGGGCTCCTTACTTGGCCGCAGACTGGCTGACCACCTTGCCGGTGATCGCCTTCATCTCGTCGGCAGAGACAGGTTTCACCACGGCGCCGGGGCGGGCCTTCATCAAGCCTTCGACGATATAGCGCTCACCTGCCTGCAGGCCGCTCTCGATCAGCACGCCGGAGTCGACTGCCGCGCCCAGGGTCACCGGACGGGGCACCACCTTGTTGTCGGCATCGACCACCATCACCATGCGGTCAGCCTGGGACTGGACGATGGCGCGCGGCGGCACCACGATGGCATTTTTGCGGGTGCCCAGATCGATGGTCATGCGGACAAACTGGCCGGGAAGCAGTACGCCGTCCTTGTTGTCGAAGATGGCGCGGGCACGGATGGTGCCGGTCTGGGGATCGACCCGGTTGTCGGAGAAGTTGAGCTTGCCCGCCTCCGGGTAGAGGGAGCCATCGGCCAGACGGATATGGGTGCGCCAGGTGGTGGCATCCTTCGCCTCAATCACCCCTTTCTTTACCGAGTTTTCGAAGTTGAGGCGATCCTGCTCCGAGTAGGAGAAGTTGACGTAGAGCGGATCAAACTGGGTGATGGTAGTGAGCAGGCCGTTGTCGCCGCTGGTGGAGATAAGGCTCCCCTCGGACTGGGAGCTCTTGCTCGCCATGCCGTTGATGGGGGCGGTCACCTGGGTGTAGCTGAGGTTGAGCTCCGCCTCTTTCACCTTGGCCTGAGCGGCCTGATGGCTGGCGATGGCCGCTTCGTAGTTGGCGATGGTGTCGTCATAGTCCTTGCGACTGACCACCTGACGCTTGAAGAGGGGAATGATGCGATCCCGATCGGCACGGGCCTTGTTGAGACGGGCCTGCTCCTGAGCCAGGGTGCCCTTGGCCTGCTCCAGCGCCACCTTGTAGGGCTCAGGGTCAATCAAAAACAGCTCCTGACCGGCGGTAACCGGCTGGCCTTCCACATAAGTGCGCTTGAGCAGGATGCCACTGACCCGGGAGCGCACATCGATCTCGCGAAAACCGGCGGTCTCTCCCACCATCTCGGTGGTGAGCGGCACATCGGTCAGCTTGACCTCGGCGACCACCACAGGGACGGCGGGCATGGTCTGAGCCGTTTGGGTCGTCTCGCCGCCACAGGCGCTCAGACCACTGATCAGTGCCAGGGTCAGCAAGCTGCGTTTGTAAACCTCTCTTCCGGCATTGGGCACCTTCATCATCACACTCCTGTTGGATCGATTTCGGCTGCTGCGTTCAGCATGTTTCTCCATATACATCATTAACTTCATGATTAAAAAAACAACTTCTTTATGATTGGAATGGGAGATGATAGGGCGGCAACCTTGAACACAACCTTCTCAAAGTGACAATTAGGGTTGCCGATTGACGAAAAAAGTCTGACTTTTCCGATTTGGGCGGGGGGCTTCGGGGATGTTCATCCCGGGCCCGGGCTCTTCGTAACCGTATCACGCCAGCCACTCCTTGCTGCAAAAAATAAGGTGCCATAAGGCACCTTGTCTGGATGGGTTTTTTACGCCCTTTTATCGCAGGCAACCGCGAGCCGCTTCACAGTTTACGAATTCGTCGCGGCTCATCGGTTAATCTTGCGCCGCATCAGGCGAAGCAGGCCCAGATGGGGGCGTGGTCGGAGGGTTTCTCGATGCCGCGCAGCTCGTAGTCGATACCGGTCTCGGTCACCTTGTCCTTGAGGGCGTCGGAGGCCATGATGAGGTCGATGCGCAGGCCGCGGTTCTCGTCAAAGCCCTTGGAGCGGTAGTCAAACCAGGAGAAACGCTCGCACTCGGTGGGATTGGCGGCGCGGAAGGTGTCGGTCAGGCCGAACCCTTTCAGTCGCTCCATCCATTCGCGCTCGATGGGCAGGAAGGAGCATTTGCCATCCCGCAGCCAGCGCTTGCGGTTTGCCTCGCCGATGCCGATGTCGAGATCGGTGGGGGAGATATTCATATCCCCGATCAGCACCAGCTGGTCGTCCGGGGTGTGGTTGGTCTCGAGGTAGTGCTGCAGATCCTCGTAAAACTTCTGCTTGGCCGGGAACTTGGTCTCGTGATCCTGGCTTTCACCCTGCGGGAAGTAGCCGTTCATCACCTTGATGAGAGAGCCGTCTTCGCGCTCGAAGGTGGCCATGATCATCCGGCGCTGGGCCTCTTCGTCATCGGTGGGGAAGCCTTTCTCCACCTTGACCGGCTTCTGCTTGCTCATGATGGCGACCCCGTAGTGGGCCTTCTGGCCATGAAACTCCACGTGATAGCCCATGGCCTCCACATCGGCCAGCGGGAAGGCTTCATCGTGCACCTTGATCTCCTGCAGGCCGATCACATCGGGCTGGTGCTTGTCGATGATGGCTTGCAGTTGGTGCAAACGGGCGCGCAGGCCGTTGATATTGAAAGAGATGATCTTCATGTCCGGGATGCTCATGTCATTTTTATAAGTGGCTATTGGACTAGGAATCGGCGGTGGATGCAAGTTTGGCCGCGGGCCTGCGCCAGTGGTCGGCCCGCTTGGCAGGGAGAAGCGTCAGCGGGTCATTTTCTTGACAAACACCACCACAAACAGCGCCAGCGTAAAGCTGCCGGTAAAGGCTTCAAAGGCGGCAAAGATCCTGGAGAGGCCGACCGGAGTGAAGTCGCCGTACCCCAATGTGGTGAAGGTGACCACGCTGTAGTAGAGGCATTCGAGCAGGAAGATGGCATTTTGCTCGAGCGGGGCACCGGGTTGGTAGATGAGGTGCTCGCCCTGAAAATGCAGTCCGCAGAAGAAGTAAAAAATGCTGCAGATAAAGATGAGCAGCAACGAGAAGAGCACCACCCGCATCGGGGCCTCGCCATAGCCGCAGAAGAGATCGACCACCCAGGAGGTGAAGCGCTGGGTCGACCAGAACGGCAGTTGCAGGCGGCGCATGGTGAGCTCCTGCTGGATATAGTTGCCGGACATGGTGAAGATCCCCTGTGCCTCGGAGGCTTTGCGCAGATCCCGGTAGGTCTCTTCCGCCTCCTTGAACCAGATGCGCGCCTGTTTGGGATCCCGTTCGCGGCGCCCCTTGCGATCCTGCATCACCCGTTTGCCGGTCTGCATGTTGTCGAGCCGGGTGTTGTGCCAGCGGATGCCGAGCAGGTTGACGTCATCGAGGGTAGCGCACTGGAGGTTGGCATCACTGAGATCGGCTTTCATCAGGCTGCCGCCCTTCATGCGCAGGCCGTAGAGGTGACCACCGCGCAGGTTGGCGCGATAGAGGTTGCACTGCTCCAGCAAAAATCCCTGATCGGACTCCTTGTTGACCAGATTGAGGCCCGCCAGATTGGCCCGTGACAGCTGCAGGCCGTGGCAGAGTCCGCCAGCGCGAACGTACTGTTCAAGCGCCTCGGCGGTGCGGGCTTCCTGATGGGTATGGTGGGGATCATGCCAGTGGCAGAGATCGTGCTCGCCAGCCTCTTCACTGCAGTGGCGGCCATCGGCCACCAGATAACGACACATCGCCATCTTCGTTTCCCTCGCATTGCCGAACTGGTTTCAGCATAGGCGGGGAAAGGGGGGCGCGGCGGCGTCTTAGCTGAACTGGTTGAACTCCTGACGCAGCTTGCGAAAACGCTCCTGCTGGGCCGGGTTGAGGGGGATGCCGTCGAGCACGTCCAGGGTGTCTTTGCACTCGGCACCAAATTCTGGACTCTTGCGGTTTTTCTGCATCAGTTGCAGCAGCACCTGGATCTTGTTGAGAGCCGCACCAGTATTGGCGGGGGCGCGGCGCAGGGCCTCGCGAAAATGACCGAGGGCCTGCTCCAGCTCGCCGCTCTGATAGGCCTTGATTCCTAGGTCGTTGAGCTGCTGGTAGCGCTGACGCCGCTCCAGCACCGTCTTGTCATCCCGGGTTGCCTGAATGCAGGTGGTGAGCAGCCGATCTTCGTCCTCCGCCAGCAGCCCTTGCAGGCTTTCGGCATATTCAAACTCGCCGAGCTGGTAGAGGGCAAGGATGGTCTCGCCAAGCAGGGCGGGGGGCATGGTGGCCGGTTCATCGAGCCAGTTCTGATTGGCGCGATAGAGCATCTTCTTGCCCTTGAGCAGCTCGCCCAGCGCAATCTGCACCCGGGCCTGACAGATCTGCTCGAACACCGGGTAGTTGAACTCCGACATCATCAGCGAATCGCGGATGCGCGACAGGGCAGAATTGACCTGCTTTTGCAGGTTGGCGATGTGGTAGCTGTCGTTGCTGTTGAGGGCGTAGAGGGTCAGGGTCTGGATATAGGCTCCCAGATAGTGGGGAGTGCGGTGAATGGAGTTGCGTGACAGGTCGATCAGCGACATCAGCACATCCTTGGCCTGGGCGTAGTCGTGGCGCTGCAGGCACACCTCAGCCAGCCGGCGGGAGAGTTGCACCGACTGGGGGGAGATATCCACCGCCCGTCTGAGCTCCTGCTGCGCCTGCTCGTCATTGCCAAGGGCCAGCAGGGATTCTGCCAGCCAGAGGTGAGCCTCCACCATCAGCGGGGTATTTTTGAGGGTCGCCTGCAGATGGCTGACCGCCTCTTCGTGGAGCCCCAGGGTGTTGCACGCCTTGCCCAGCGTCAGGCGGGCCCAGCTGTTCTCCTGCCCGGCCAGCAGCTGGCGCATTAAAGAGCGCGCCTCCTGTGCCTGACCCAGCTTGAGGTGGGTATCGGCCTGCAGGCAGCGGCAGTAGTTGGCAAAACGGGGCACCGCATCGGCCCGCTCGGCACAGGCGGTAATGAGCGCTGCCAGATTGTCATCGGCCAGCGCGGTAAAGACGCTGGCCAGCGCATTGCGCCGGGCGAGGGCACGTTTCAAGCGAAACGAGAACTGCTCCTGAGAGAAGGGCTTCATCAGGTATTCGTCGGGCTCGGCTTCCAGCGCGCTCAGCACCATGGCGCGGGAGCTGTCGCCACTCACCATGATCACCACGCTCTGGGGCGGGATCAGGTCTTTGTCGCGCAGGCTCTCGAGCAGCTGGCGGCCATTCTCGCCAACCCCGAGATCGTAATCGATGAGATAGATGTCGAAACTGCCCTTCTGGCAGCGGCGTCGCGCATCCTCGGCGGTATTGGAGTAGGTGATGTTGCTGATACCCAGATTGAGCAGCATCGCCTTCATCATCACCTGAAACGAGCGCTGCTCATTGACCATCAGAATGCGTTGTGGCTTGGCTGGGCTCTTTTTTTCTGGCTCTTGTTCAGGTGTCTGCATCTGTCTGGGTCGAGGCGCTACGGGCTGATGGGAGAAAGTGTGCCACCAAAGCGCCCGAAGAGGCAATTGGCCAAGTTGTCGATTGCGAACCATCTCCGTTTGTCCGCCTTTTGTTCGCGATGAGTGAAAGAAAAAGGCCCTGTTGCCAGGGCCTTGAACTCACTGTTTTTTCTCTGCCAGATAGGGAGCAAATTGAGGCGTGTACTCGGCCTTGAACCCCTGTTCGGTCTTGATGATGAGATAGACCGCCAGCTGGTGCTGCTTGGCAAATGCCAACCCCGCTTCAGGCCCCATCACCATCAGCGCGGTATCGAGGGCATCGGCCTCCAGCGCGGTCGGGGTGATGACGCTGGCGGAGACCAGCTTGTGGGTGACCGGCTGGCCGGTGGCGGGGTCGATGATATGGGAGTAACGCTGGCCATCCAGCTCGTAGTAGTTGCGATAGCTGCCCGCGGTGCTGAGCGCCATGCCGTTGGGGATGACGATATCGGAAAACGCTCCCGGCTGATCGGAGGGTTCGACAATGGCCACTTTCCATGGCGAGCCCTTGCTGTTGTTGCCCTTGCTGCGCACCGCACCGGCCACTTCGATCAGATAGTTGTGTACCCCCTTGCCCTCGAGCAGGGTGGCGATTTCATCCGATGCCGCCCCTTCGCCGAGGGTGGAGAGGTCGAGATAGAGATCCGGGATCGTTTTTTCGAGCAGGAAGTGATCCCCCTGCGGGGTCAGGGTCAGCTTGTCGATGCCCACCTTGTGGCGGGCGGCGGCGATGGCCGCCTCATCGGGTCGCTTGACCGGCCGTTTGTCCGGGCCAAAGCCCCACAGATTGACCAGAGGCCCCACGGTCACATCCAGCTTGCCGTCGGTCAGCTTACCGGCATCAATCCCCTGCTGGACTATGATGGCCATGGCCGGCGGGATGGCAAACGGGGTGTTGGCGGGCCCTTGATTGAAACGGGAGATGAGCGAGCCCGGATCGTAGGTGGAGATCTCCTTGTTCATCCGGGCCAGCAGGCTCTCTACGTCGCTTTTGAGGGAGGGCTCCCCACCGGGATAGCTATCGCTCAGGGTCACCACATAGTAGGTGCCCATGGTCTTGCCCTGAATACGGGTCTGGGCAGGCGGGGTGGGCTGGCAGCCGGCCAGCGCCAGCAGCAGGGTCAGCAGCAGGCCGCGCAGGGCTGCCACAGGGGTTATTGCATTCATCCGGCGCTCTCATCTGGAGAAGGTTCATATCGGGGCGCTAGCTTAGCCAAGGGGCGCCCTTCGGGCGAGCCCTGATAGGGGCAATCGGAGGGAAAAGGGCAGAAAAAATTAAACAGTTTTGAACCTGTGACAGCCGAGCGCCGTATCGTCCATCCGTGAGGGAGAGAGTGGCGAGTAGAGCACCGTCTGGTGACCTGGCCCGCAGCTTTGGCCAAAAGCCATAGCCGATTGAAGACAATTGAGTAAAATGAAGGTCGATTTAGACGGCATCTTTGCGAAGCGTTCACCGCATCCGCCAAGTCGTTGCCATCCATTGCCAATCAAAGGAGAAGATGATGAAAAAGGCGATTACCCTGCTGTTTCTGAGTACCCTGGCTGCCCCCGTGCTGGCGGATGAGTGTGCACTGGTCATCGAAGGCAATGATGCCATGCAGTACAACCTCAAAGAGATGAGCGTGCCGGCCACCTGCAAGGAGGTGACGGTCACCCTGAACCACACCGGCAAGCTGCCTGTAACCGCCATGGGTCACAACTGGGTGCTGGCCAGCACCGCCGACTATCAGACCGTGGCAACTGCCGGGATGAGCGCCGGGGCCGAGAACGGCTATCTGCCCAAGGATGATCCCCGTGTGCTGGCTCACACCAAGTTGATCGGCGGCGGCGAGAGCAGCAGCGTCACCTTCAAGACCGACGGTCTGGCGGGCAAGGATCTCACCTTCTTCTGCTCCTTCCCCGGCCACTTCGCCATGATGAAGGGCTCCTTCAAGGTCAACTAAGGTGCTGACCGGCACGAGCCGGTTGCCTCAATAGAAAAGCCGGGATTACCCGGCTTTTTCATCTCTGCTGTTTGTGTGTGGCATGACTGCACACCGCCGACTTTCGCGTTATTTGGCCTGCAGGGTAAAGAAGGCGATGGCGGTCTTCTTCTGGCATTCGAAGTGAATGCTCTCTTCACCGGTCACCACCAGCGTCTCGTTGATGGCCACCTCTTTGCCCTGCACGGCCAGCTGGCCGCTCAGCAGGTGACAGAGGTAGGTCTTCTCTGGCTCGAGGGTAAGGGTCAGCGGGAAGGGGAGGTTCAGCACCCGCACGTTGGCGCTGATGCGATCCGGATGGTAGATAAGCCCCAGATCGGTCACCTCTTTTTTCAGCAACTCGCAGTGGGTCTCCTCATCGCCGCTAAAGTGCGCCGCCTCGAAGGTGGCGTAGGGGTGGCCGTTGAGCACAAAGCCTGCCCCGCTCACCGGCAGCAAAATGCGCTGATAGCCGGGAAAGTGGGAGAAGGGGCCCGCGCTCTTGATGGGGGCCGAGCTCAGTCGATAGTCAAAGTCGAGTTTGGCAAGGCTGCTCCCCTTGGGGGAGATGAGGATCTGGCTGGTAGTGCCCTGCTGGTTTTTCCAGGGCATCTTCTGGTGGTCAGACTCTTTAATCAGGGTGATCACGGGCACTTCCTCACGATAAAAAAACGCAGGGAGCCGGGGACATCAGCCCCGGCTCCCTGATAGAGATTGGCGATGGTAAAGGCGATCAGCCCTGACCATCCAGCGCAGCCAGCCGCGCTTCCATGGCGGCGAGACGGCTCTTGAGATCGCTCACCTCCTGCTCCAGCTCGCTCAGGCGGTCGGCGGCAGGGGAGGCATAGGCCGCGGTGGGGGCGGCATCCATCATCGCCTGAATATCCACTTCGCCGCTGAACAGGTGGGCGTAGCGGGATTCGCGCTTGCCCGGCTCGCGCGGCAGCTTGACCACGTAGGGGCCACGCTCGATGAGTTGGGTCAGTACCGCATCTACTTCGGTGACATCATCAAAGCTGCAGAGGCGGTTGGTGCGCGAGCGCAGCTCCCCCGGGGTTTGCGGGCCGCGCAGCAGCAATTCGCAGACGATGCCGAGCTCCTGGGCACTGAATTTCAGCTCGCCAAATTCGGTGTTGCAGAACCTGTGCTGGTAGCGGGGCACCCGGGCGTTGAAGCCGGCGGTGTTGACCACCAGCCGCTTGCGGATCAGCTCGTCTACCACGGCGCGGATATCGAGCTCGGAGAGCTCCAGCACCGGCTCGCGGTTGCTCTTCTGGTTGCAGGCGTTGACCAGTGCATTAAGGGAGAGGGGATATTGATCCGGGGTGCAGATCTCTTTTTCAATCAGACAGCCGATGACGCGGGCTTCCAGCGGGCCAAGTACTAACTCCATTTCCTACTCCCTTCCAAATCGAGACATCAAGAGCCCCTATCTTAGTCATGGTCCGCGCCGCGTCTAGCGTTGCGCGCCATTTTTGCGAGCTGATCAGGGCGTTGGCGAAAGGCTCGCCAACGCCACAGACCTCCGCTTTTTATCGCTGCCCCTGATAGAAGCGCGCTTTATTGGCATACATGGCGTCGTCAGCCACCCGGCTCAGCTCCGCCAGCGGGGTCTGGTCGCTGCTGCTCCAGCCGATGGCAAAACGCAGCGGGAAGCTGTGCTCCCCATGCTGCACGATGGCGTGCTGTTGGCTTGCCTCCAACCTGCCTGCCAGCAGCTGGCTGGCGAGGTGATCCGCCTCCGCCAGCAGCACGAACTCGTCGCCGCCGATGCGGAAAATCTTCTCATCCTGACGGCAGAGGGCGCGCAGCTGGCGAGCCATCTGGATCAGCAGGGCGTCGCCCGCCTCGTGCCCATACTGGTCGTTGGTGCGCTTGAGGCCGTTGAGGTCGAGCATGAAGAGGGCGAGGTGACGCTCCGGATGGCGCGCCAGCACCGCCTGATAGTGATGGAAGGCCTCTTCGAACGCCTGCCGGTTGGGCAGCCCGGTGAGGTTGTCAGTGCGTGCGACCCGCGCCAGCTCGTCGGTGAAGAGGCGCCCCTCGATGCCCACCGCCAACTGCTTGGCAAACAGCCGCAAGATGGCCCTGTCTTCGGACTCCAGCCCTTCGGCGCTCACCATCAGATAGCCAAACAGCACGCCACTCTGGCTACCGGGCAGAGTCATGATCTTCCAGAGTGCGTTATCCCACTGGCATTCGGAGTGTTTGACCTCCTCATCCATCAGTTGAGCCAGTTTCTCCTGCAAGGCATCCCGCAAGGGGGCATCGACCCCCTGGGTCAGGGAGTAGTGAGGCTGGCCATCGCGGCGGATCACCAGCCCCCAGCGGTGGCCGGGATAGAGCTGCGAGAGCTGCAGCAGGGCGGAGTTGGCCAGCTCGGCAATATCGATATCCAATTGCTGGTGCAGACCGAACTGCAACCAGGATTGCAGGATATGGCGGCTGCGCTCCTCCCGGCTCAGGGCCGAGCGCAGGGCGGTCGTTTGCGAGGCAACCTCTTGCTCCAGTTCGTCGTTAAAGCCGAGCAGCCGCTGGTTGAAGGCCTCTTTCTCGCTATTGGCCTGCTGCAGCTGTTCATTTTGCTGATAGAGCGCCCGCACCTGATCCGAGATGGTGCTGGCCATCTCTTGCAGCAGCTGGCGCACCTCGTCGTACTCCACAAAGCGCAGCGGCGCCTGCCGTTGCTGGTAGTTGCCCTTGCCATAGCTGCGCACCAGCGCGGCCAGCGAGCGCAGCGGTCGGGTGAGCCAGCGGGTGAGCCAGACGCAGCCGATGGCCACCAGCAGCAACATGACAGCGATGCTGACGGTCAGCAACTGCTGGGATTTATTGAGCTCGCTGACCCTGTCATTGCTGTAGCTGTAGAGGGTGATGGTGGGGGTGATCTCCTGCTCCAGCTGGGGCCAGCCAATGGCCAGGGGCTGCGCCATCTTGCTTGGCTCCCTGTCATCCATGGCGTTGGCGCTCTGGTGAGCCCCTTCGTAGAGACGGTTCTCGCCCTGGGAGATCACCAGATATTCGCTTCCCTTGAGATAGGGTTCCAGCAACTGGGCCATCTGCCGCCAGGGGAGAATGGCCATCACGAAGCCGGAAGGGGTCTGCATCACCCCTGCTCGCTGGTGGTTGCGATAGATGGGGGCTACCAGCGCCAGCCCGCCGCTGCGGTTTTGCTCCATGTCGTCGACCAGCACGGGATCATCGACGGGCAGCAGCAGATGCTTGCCCTGTTTCGCCTCGCGGGTCTTGCCCCAGGCCATCAGTTGCGGCATCAGGTCGCTCGATTCGAGGTGGGAGGCCTGGCCATTGATGTACTCCACCACCAGCCCCTTGTCATCGATGAGGTAGGCCGAGGTGAGCAGGCTGTTGGATTTGACAAAGGTGGCCAGCGCCAGCCGGGCATGGCTGGAGAAGAGAAAGTTGTCGAGGGCCTGATGGAGCACCCGATCCTGGCTGAGCTGATTGAGCTGGGTGCCGATCAGCTCGCTGCGAAAGCGGGCCTCGCGGGTCATGCTGGTGAGGGCCCGCTCCAGCTGCGACTGCTCGCTCTGGGCGATGATCTGGTGCTGGCGGATCAGCAGCACAGTGCTGGCCAGCAGTGCCGGCAGCAAGGCGACGGTGAACAGGATGATGATGAGGGTCGGGCCGAGCCGAAAGGTGCGATGTTTCATGGTGTTTTGACCTGCCGGTACTGCTGATCGGCCAGCTGCTGCATATAGCGGGCGGTGTCGGCGGCACTGATCCCCTCTTTAAAGCGCTCGAACCCTTTCTCCATCGCTTGCCAGGCGATGGACATGGCGCTGTCGGAGGGCATGGGGGTACTGAGGGTGAACTGTTCCAGCAGCACTTTTTCCTGAGGCGTGGGACGGAGGTTGATGGCGGTAAAAGCCTGCTGATTGACCGGCAGCAGCGCCCCCTGATGATAGATGAACTGCTGAATATCCTGACGCTGGATAAAGGCCATCAGTGCTTTGATGACGGGTTGCCGATCCTCATCATCCATCGCCCAGCGGGAGGCTCCCATCACGTAGGCGCCGCTCATGGAGTGCATGGGATGGCTTTGCCAGCGGGGCAGCAGGGCAACGCCCAGCTTATCCCCCATGTTCTTCATCAGATCGTTGAAGGCCCAGTCCCCATTGATGAGGTAGGCGCTCTTGTCCTCATTGAAGCGGGCGAGGGCGGTGTCATAGTCGCACTCGGGATCGACCCACTGTTCGCTGGCGACGGTGCGGTAGGCCTCCAGTGCCTGCACCATGGCAGGGCTGTCGAGGGTGATGTGCCCTTCGGTCACCGGCGAACCGCCAAAGGTGTGTAAAAAGGCGGCGAAGTAGTACATGTCGTGATAGGGCCAGCTGACGGGGTAGACCCCCTTGGCCTTGAGGGCCGGGGTGATAGCAGTCAGTTGCTGCCATTGGGTCACCGGAGTCGAGACCAGCGCCTTGTTGTAAAACAGCATCAGATGGTTGCCCTGCATCATGGGCATGCCCCAGCGTTGCCGATCCAGGGTGACATAACGCAGGGCGCTGGCCATCAGCGCGGGGGAAAACCACTCGGCCGGGAGGGGAGCGAGGGTCATCTGGCGATAGAGGCCGATAAAATCGGAAGGGATCAGCATCAAATCGGGCAGTCCCCTGGCCTGAGCTGCCAGCAGGAGATCCGCCTTGATCTTGCTCGGCTCAATTTGGGTGACCCGCACTCTGTGGTTCCCCTCCTGATTGAAGCGGGCGATCACGTCGTCGATCACGTAACCGGCTTGCTGGGAGTGCCACAGCTCCAGTTCAGGCTCCTGAGCCTGCAGGGGGTGGCTCAATGCGAACAGGCAAAGCAGCAAGAGATGATAAAAAGATCGTTTTCTGCTCATGTTATCATCACCGTTATTCCCTGAATTCCAAGGGAAAAATGTAACAAACTACCGGCAAGATCGATAGGCTCGGGTGTCAACTAATTGACTGAAACAACAAAAAGCCCGGCGCGTGGGCCGGGCTGGGGGATAAATTGCTTATCCGCATATTCTTCGAGGCATCTATTGTGGATGTTGTTTGAGGATGTCGTATATCTCCTCTTTCAGTTTGAGTTTCTGTTTTTTCAGATCTCTCACCTCGGCGCTATAGTCGCTGGCGTGATGCTTTTCCAACTTTCTAATCTCCGCATCCAGGTCGTTGTGCAAGTCAAACTTCTTCTGGAAATGGACATCACTGCTCTTCAGTTTCGAGATGAGTTCTCTGTACTCTGGGAACATGTAATGGAGCCTCCTTGGTTTCGTTTGATTGTGCCTGTAAGACCAAAGCTACCCCTTAGTGCCGAGGATAAATGTGATCCTGATCGGATTTGGGGGCAATGATTTGGAGTATTCGGCGGGATATTTATAACTTGTTGAATCAAAACAAGATAAGTGATTTATCAATCTGAATGGTGAGCCAAACTGTGCGACAAGTCACAACAGGGGCAGTGTTGGCGTGAGGGGGCAGGATCAAAAAAGGGGCCGAGTGGCCCCTTTTTATGGATGCAGGCAACGTTACTCTTTCTCTTCGTCCGCCTGCTCTTTTTTCTTTTTCTTCTCGGGCAGCGGCTTGCCGTCGCGGTGGATTACCTTGCCCGCCTCAAAGCCAATCTGGGCCGCCAGCTCCTCCAGATCCGCCGACTTGGCCTGATCACCGATGGCGTAGCGATAGTTGGCAATGGAGAGCTTTTCGGCCACCGGCGTGCCCGGGACGATAGGCTCGCGCCAGCCCTGGCCGATGTGGGCCACCAGGGTGCCGTTCATCAACAGCTCGCCGACGATCTCCTGGGTCGGATTGCCCTTGCCGTAGGTGAGACCCTGCGGGTGCTTCTTGCCGACCAGCGGTTCGTTGCTGGCGGGGATCAGCTTGGTGCGGATCAGCCACTTGGGTTTCTTGGTGTTGCCCACCGCCTTGCCGGTCTGGTACTCGTTGATCTTGATGGTCTTGATCATCTGGGCCATGAAGTCCTTGGTCAGCGCCTTTTGGGCGTCGCTGGTTTCATCGATGGCGATGGGGGCCACATACCAGGTCTGGGTGGCTTGAGCCTTGGGAGCGGCAGGGGCAGTTTGCGCCATGGCCAGGGGGCTGAGCAGGATGGCAGCCAGCAAGAGTCCTATCTTCTTCATTGTGATTCCGCTTTTGTTTCAACAAGAATTTTGTTTTGCCAGCGACGACTGCGCCAGCGCCAGAACATGGCCAGACCGCGCACCCACTCGTCGCAGGCCAGCGCCAGCCAGATACCGACCAGTCCATAACCCTGCATGATACCGAGGAAATAGGAGAGTGGCACGGCAATTCCCCACATGGAGAGCAACGCCATGTAGAGGGGGAAACGGGCATCCCCGGTGGCCCGCAGGGCGTTGATCACCACCAGATTGAAGGTGCGGCCGGGTTCGAGGATAAGGCTGATAAGAAACAGTTGCGCCACCTGGGTGATGATGTCGGCATCATCGGTAAAGAGGCTGATGATGGTGCGGCCATTGAGGGCCGCAGCCACGGCGATGACGCAGGTAACTGCCAACCCCAGTTTGAGGCTCTTGAGCAGCTGTTGATAGGCGCGATCGAACTGCCTGGCCCCCGCCAGATGGCCGATGATGATCTCGTTGCCAAGGCCGATGGAGAGGCCAAACAGCAGGATAAACAGGCAGATCTGAAAGAAGTAGGATTGGGTCGCCAGCGCCTTGTCACCCAGCAGTCCGACAAAGGCTGTCACCACCATAAACTGCAGCATCCAGGAGAGGTTCTCCCCTGCCGCCGGCAGGCCGATATGGAGCACCTTGCCCAGCATCTCCCGGCTGGGGTGGACGATATCGCGCACCACCAGTCGAATGCCGGTCTTGCGGGCCACTAGCCACACCAGCAGCACCACGCCCACCAGTCGGCCCGCGACCGTGCTGATGGCGACACCGGCGACCCCCAGCTGGGGCAAGCCGAACCAGCCGTAGAGTAGCAGCAGGTTGCCGACGAAGGTGATGAGGTTGACGATGAGGGTCACATACATCGCCTGACGGGTGTGGCCGTGAGCGCGCAGGGTCGCCGCCAGACAGAGGGCTGCCGCTTCCGGCAACAGGCAGAGACCGATGATCTGCAAGTAAAGCGTCCCGTCGCTCATCAGGTTGGCGGGCAGGTTCATCAGCGCCAGCATGGTGCTGGCCCCCGCCATCACGCCGATGGCGGCCACCAGCCCGATCAGCAGGTTGAAGCCGATAGCGGTGTGGATCACCACCCGACTCTTCTCCCGATCGCCCGCCCCCAGATACTGGGTGATCACCACGCTGGTACCGATGCTGACGAAGCTGAACAATGTGATGGCGAGGTCGAACACCTGATTGCCGACCGCCAGCGCGGCCACTCCCTGATAGGAGACGTGACCCACCATGAAGGTGTTGAGGGCACCGGTCAGAAAGTGCAGGGCGAGATCGATAAAGAGCGGCCAGGTCAGCGCAAATAGCGTGCCCGGGCCTGCGTGGGATTGAGATTGCATGGCATGTCCAACAGCTGGGAGGGCACGGGGGAGTGTCCTCTGGGGGCGCATTTAACACCAAGGCCAAGGCCGGTGCAATCCTTGTGCAGGATTGCACCGGCCAGGGGAGCAGGCCAAGGGATCAGGCAGGCGTGGCGCCCGCCTCCTGTTCGCTTGGCAAGGTGAGGCGAGCCGAGTCGGGCAGGGCATCATCCTGTGGCCAATTTGAGCGGATGGCATCTGTGGTGCTTTCCACCACCGCATCATCCTTGAATACCGGCTCGCGATAGCAGCGGGTCAGGCGTAGCGCCTGATACATATCGGGGCAGAGGATGATCCCTTCATCGCCCACCCGCACACCCGCCTGCTTTAGCCAGTGGGTCATCTGGCCGTGGCGACCCGCCATCACCATATGGATGCCGCGCCGTTTCAGCTCCTTGTGCAGCTCCCCCACCATGCTCATCACGCTGATGTCCTGATGGGTGAAGCAGGCAACCGCATCGATCACCAGACACTTGGGGGCTCGGGGATCCTGCACCAGCAGGGCCTGCACCCGCCGCTTGAAATAGGGGGCATTGAAGTAGGTGAGCGGCGAGTTGAAGCGATAGACCAGAATACCTGGGATCGCCTTGGCCTGTTCGTTGTCTCCCAGGGTGCGCACCACCCCCTCGTCATCCATGCCGAGCAACTGGTCGGTGGGGCGCATCACATTGCGCAGGAACTGGAACAAGCCGAGCAAAACCGCGAGTGTGATCCCGGGGATCACCCCCATGGTGAGCACGCTGATAAAGGTGACCAGTGCCAGCCAGAAGGCGGAGCGATCGGAGTGACGCAGCGCCCACAGTCCGCGAAAGTCGGTGAGCGAGAGTGAGGCCATTACCAGCACCACCCCGAGGGCTGCGGTCGGGATGTATTTGAGCGGCGCCGTCAGATAGAAGGTGATGAGGGCGATCACCGCAGCGGCGATGATGGAGACCAACTGGCTCTTGCCGCCGTTGGCGTCGTTGACCGCGGTGCGTGAATCCGCGCCGCTGATGGCAAAGCCTTGCGAGACCGCCGAGGCGAGGTTCGCCATACCGAGGGCCCGAAACTCTTTGTCCGCGTCTATCTCATAACCGTTTTTGGCTGCAAAGCTGCGAGCGGTCAGCATCATGGAGACGAAGCTCACCATGGCCAGGTTAAGCGCAGGCAGCACCAGCTCCCGCATCAGGCCGGGGGGAAATTCCGGCATCTGGAAGGCGGGCAGGCCGGAACCCACCGCCCCCAGGGTGGCGATATCAAACTGGCCGAGATTAAAGCCCCACACCAGCGCAGCGGTCACCACCATGGCCACCATGGAGGAGGGCCATGCCGGTTTGTAGCGCTTGGCCAGCAGCAGGGTGAGCAGAGCCACCAGACTCATGGCCAGGGTCGGCAGATGGGTCTGGGTGATATAGGTGGCCCCGCTGGCGATCCGCTCGATGAGGTAACGTTCGCTGAAGGTGAAGCCGAAGATCTTGGAGAGCTGGCCCACCATGATGGTGATGGCCACACCATTGAGCAGCCCCATCAGGATCGGGCGGGAGAGAAAGTCCGCCAGCACTCCCAGCTTGAAGCGGCTGGCAATCAGGCACCAGAAGCCGGTCATGGCGGTCATGGTCATCACCAGTTGCCAGTGACGGGTGGGGTCGCCTGCGGCCAGCGGCGTCACCACGGCGGCAATGACCGCACAAGTGGCGGCATCAGGGCCGACGATCAGCTGGCGGGAGGTGCCGAACAGGGCGTAGACCAGCATGGGCAGGATGCAGGAGTAGAGGCCGACGATGGCACCCACCCCGGCAAGCTCGGCATAGGCGATGGCGACGGGCAGGGCCACGGCCGCCACCGAGAGTCCGGCGCGAAGATCTGGCATCAACCAGGCGCGCTGGTAATGCAGCAGGGCGGCGAGGCCCGGTAGCCAGCGTTCGAGAGAGAAGAAGTCGCGCATTATTTAACCCATTGAGTTACAACCAGCTTTTCCCCTAGTGTGCCCAAGGTTATCGAAAGATTGCAATCAGGTTATGGCCAGTTTACCTGAAGGTCAGGCCAGATAGCCTGCCAGCGTTTCTTCTTGATGCGCTGGGTAAAAATCTGTTTGTCCTGGCGACATCTGGGGTTGGCACTCACTTGCAGCGACCAGTTGATGGCAAAGCCGTAGGGGGCAAGCCACTCGAACTCGCCATCCTGATTCAGGCGTACACCTATGCAGGTGGGCACCTCGACCCAGTGGCTGAGCGCCTCAAGGCTGCTGGCAAACGGCGCTACCAGCTGACGAGTGTGCATGCGGGCCTGATTGCGCACTTCCCACTGCTGACCTGGCAGCCGCTTTGCCAGCCAGGTTTCATGCGCTGCTTCGGCCAGCCCTTGCGGGTCGCTTTTATCGAGATAGATAAGGTCGATATCGTTGAGCGGGGTGGGCACCGCCTTGTGGTGAAGGTGATCCCAGATGAGGTTGCGGATAAAACCGGCTCCCAGCGCCCAGTCGGGCAGATTGAGCTCGGCGGCGGCTTGCAGGCAGGCCATCCGCTGCGGATCGGCCCGCAGCAGGGCTTCTGTTTTGGCTTGGCATTGCTGTTCGAGGACGGTGTTCAGAGGTTCAGTTGTTGGCATTGCGGCGTAACCAGACATCAATGTAGCGGCAGCTCGGCACTATAGTGAGCCCCTCCGCCTGAGTCCAGTTGAAGAAGGCGCGCGCCAGCTGATCGGCAATCCCCTGCACCCGCAGCTCGGGGGGCACGAAGGTGCTGTAGGCGTCGATGGTCTTGGCATCGAGCCGCCGGTAGCGCAGTCTCGACTCTTTCCCCTCCACCATACAGATGAACTGCTGCTGGTTGGCCTGATGGATGATGTCGCTCATGGTGGGCACCTCTGGCATAAAGTTGGGTCTCTCGGCACAACATAACTGTTAGCCAAGGTATAGAACAGATAATGAGAGCCCGTGGTCAATATCATCCCCCTTTGACAGAGGGCGCATCGATATCGCGATGTAGATCAAGGTGCCCGATGGTGAGTCGGGCACCGCGTTTGTGTCAGCACAAGAGTGTTGGCAAAGGGGAGGGATCAGACCCAGGCTCGCTCCAGCAGGGTGAGTAACTGCTCACGGTCGGCGTCCTTGCGATTGAACAGCAGGGCACCGTCGTTGATCGCCAGATCGCGGATCTCGGTCAGTAGCGAGCGATCGCTTACCCCAGCCTCGCTCATGGTGCGCGGCAGCTTGACCGCTTGCCACAAGGTGTCGCGCAGGGTGCGAATGGCTGTGATGGTCGCCTCCGCCCGCTGATGGGCCGGGGTGGCAGCAAAGCGCTCTGCCCCCACCAGCGGCAACAGCAGCCGGGCCAACTCGCTATCCACCTCGGGGCGGTTGTAGTCGAGCACGGTCGGCAAAAAGAGGTTCATGCACAGCCCGTGGGGTAGATGGCAGCGGGCTCCGAGACTGTGGCCGAGGGCGTGCACCAGCCCCACCATGGAGTTGGAAAAAGCCATGCCAGCCAGCGTGGAGCCTTCCGCCAGTTGCAGCCGCAGCTGTTTGTTTTGCGGGTCGTGGATGATTTGCGGCAGGGCGCTGGCGATCTTCTCCACTGCCATCAGGGCCAGCGCATCGCTCACCGGGTTCTTGGCGGTACCGATAAAGGCCTCGATGGCGTGGGTCATGGCGTCCATGGCGGTGGCTGCGGTGATATTGAGGGGCAGCCCCTGGGTCAGGCGCGGGTCTAACACCGCCAGCTGGGGCAGCAGGAAGGGGGAGGTGAAGGGCACCTTGCGCCCGCTCGCCTCATCCTTGATCACTGCCACCAGGGTCACCTCTGATCCAGTGCCCGCCGTGGTGGGCACCACCGCCAGCGGCTTGAGGGGACGGGTCAGGCAACCGGCGCCCGAGTAGTCGAGCAGATGATCCCCCCCCATGGAAGTGAGAATGTTGACTGCCTTGGCGGTGTCGATGACCGAGCCGCCCCCCAGCGCCACCAGACTGTCGCAGTCGAGCTCGCGATAGCGTTTGGCGATCCGCTCCACCACGGCGGTGGAAGAGTCGGCCGGGATCTCGTCCCAGATGGCAGCGACCGGCAGCTCTCCTTCGGCCAGCACATTGGCCAGCAGGGTGGCAAGGCCGGTGGCATTGACCCCCTTGTCGGTCAGCAGCAGCGGGCGATGGGCCCCGAGGCTGGTCAGCTCGCTGGCCAGCTGCTCCAGCGCCTGTTCACCGGCCAGCAGTTTGACCGGGCAGAAGAAATCGTAATAGCGGCTCATTTCAAGGCTCCTTGCGCGTTAGCCGGTCACCAGACCCAGATAGATGTTGCAGGCCCGGCCGATCTTGTTGGTCGGGGCGGGATAGTGGCGCAGCAGCGGCCGCGCGATAAAGGCGGGCAGGATCAGGGACTGCAACTGCTCAAGCCCCCGCACCAGATGCATGGCAACGGTCAGGTCTCCCTCCACCAGCAGCCGGTTTTCGCCAAATGCCTGATTGACCCCGAGCCGAAAACTCAGGGCGCGAAAGGCGATATTGGGATGCTTGAAGCGCACCCGTAGCGGATGGATGGTGGCATGAGGGGCGACTGGCGCGCCGGGATACCAGCGGCCACCCTGCTTGTGCATGTTCATGGCGTAGCCGATGCCGCCCACTTCGAGGCGGATTGCCAGCCCGTCCGGCAACGGCGCCAATTCACGGCGCACTGCCTCGTCGGTGCGGGCGGCGCGGCAGAGGGTGCGACCCACCACCCAGAGCAGAGTGGTGATCCAGAGGCGGCGGCCAAGGGCTGCCGCAGGTTCAAACATCCGTGTTTGCATGAGGATTGGCTCCTGAGATGGCTGACCAGAAGAGAGCGAACGCACTGGCTTGCCAGTAGTCGTCCTGTCCCAGCTCCGGTTGATCGACAAACAGTGATGCGCAGGCGAGGAACTGGCCCTGACACACCTCCAGCAACAGTGGCGCGGGGGCCTGCATCAGCTCGCCGCTGGCCTGCCCCTTTGCCAGCAGGGCAGGCAGAAAGCGCAGGGCATCGTTCAGGATCTGGCTGCGGGCCGGTCTGGCCAACAGCGGAGAGTGAAAGAAGCCGAGCACAAATTTGAGCTCATTGGGGTTAGCCTGCATCCACTCCATCGCCAGCTGCCAGTAGTGGCGGGTCTGGTCGTACAGCGGCAGGGTGGGATCTGCTTCATGGATGGCGCTCCCCATCCGGGTCTTTACATCCTGATAGAGGGCGAGGATCAGCGCCTCCTTGCTCGGAAAGTGGTGGAACAGAGTGCCGTTGGCCACCCCGGCCGCCTTGGCGATACGGGCGGTGGCGGCCCCCTGCAGGCCATCTTCGGCGCAGAGGGCGAGGGCGGCATCCAGGATCTGGCGGCGCTTGTCGGTCATGGTTTGTGGCTGCGGGATAGCCTGGTTCATGGTCATCTCCATCAGCGCAGGAAGAAGGCCATCATCAGCTTCTGGATCCAGCTGTGGTAGGGGGGATGGATCAGGGAGCCGGTGGTGAACTTGCCGCGGGTCAGCACGGTTTTTGCCTTGGAGAAGGTAAGAAACCCCTCGTGGCCGTGGTAGTGGCCCATGCCGGAGGCGCCGATGCCGCCAAACGGCACATCGTCGGCAGCCACCTGAAACAGGCTCTCGTTGATCGCCATGCCGCCGGAGTGGGTCTCCCGGGTCACTCGCGCCTGCAACTCGGGATCGAAGCTCATCAGATAGAGGGCCAGCGGGCGGGGCCGCTCGGCCACATAGGCGAGCGCCTCCTCCAGGGTGTCGTAGGGGATGAGCGGCAGCAGCGGCCCGAAGATCTCCTGCTGCATTACCTGACACTGACCCGGCACCCCGGTCAGCAGATGGGGCACCAGCAGGCGACGCTGGTCGTCGCGGGCCGGGCTGCCACAGGGATGGAGCTGGGCACCCGCCTGCTCGGCTTCATCGAGCCAGCTGACGAGACGTTGATACTGGCGGTCGTTGATGATGGCGCCGTAGTCGGCGCTATTGAGCCCCTGCGGGTAGAGCTTGCTGAAGTGGCGGCGATAGGCGGCGATAAAGTTATCCACCTCGCTGCGGGGCAGCAGCACATAGTCGGGGGCGACGCAGATCTGCCCGGCGTTGAGGCTCTTGCCGAAGATCATCCGCTCGACCGCGGTGGCGACCGGCATGTCGGGGGCGATGAGACAGGGGCTCTTGCCACCCAGCTCAAGGGTGAGGGGGGTGAGCTGGGGCGCGGCGGCGGCCATCACCAGCTTGCCCACCATGGTGGAGCCGGTAAAGAGCAGGTGATCGAACGGCAGTGAGCTGAACGCTGCCGCCATCTGGGCATCTCCCTCGATGATGGCGATCTCGTTTTCGTCAAACACGCTGGTGAGCATGGTGCGCAGCACGGCGTTGGTATGAGGGGTGAACTCGGAGAGTTTCAGCATCGCCCGGTTGCCCGCCGCGATGGCGGTGATGAGGGGGCCAAGGCTCAGCATCACCGGAAAGTTCCACGGCACGATAATGCCGACCACCCCGAGCGGCTGGAAGTGCACCTCCACTTTGGCGGGGGCCAGCAGCAGGCCGGTGTGACGGCGGTGGGGCTGCATCCAGCGTTTGAGCCGCTTCTGGGTGTAGTTGATCTGCATGATGCAGGGCAGCACATCGGCGATCAGGCTGTCGTAGTGGCTGCGCTGACCATAATCTGCCGCCAGCGCCTTGCACAGCTGTCCCTTGTGGGCGAGCAACGCCTGTTTGAGTTTGGTCAGCTGCGCCCGGCGCTCGGCCAGGGTAGGCATGGGGTGAGCCAGACTCGCCCGCTTGAGCCGCGCCAGCTGATCCGGCAGGGACAATTTGATGGCGAGGATATCCTCAGGAGTGTGTTGAAGCTGCGCCGCACCCATGTTGTTCTCCGCATGAAAAATGACCGACTGATTAGTCGGTCTAAATCTAGCTGTTTGTTACCGGAATGTAAAGCTGGCAAGCTGTCTGCCGTTCACCATGAGCCGGACGCAAGAGAGAACTGTGTGTCTCCCCACACTTTTGTGGTTTGCTCGTTGGTGACTTATCTAATAAGGGGTAGTTTTTGGCTATTAACCTACACGGAGAGAGCACTATGACCAGGGAACTGAACAGCTTGTTGGCCCGGCTTGAAGATGTGGTTGAGCGGATGCCGGATTGCTTCAACACCTACGAATTCGCCCAGAAGCTGGCACTGCAATATCAGCCGGAATTCTTTGCTGCGGGCCACTCTCTGGCCGAGCACGAGGGCAAGGTACTGCGGGTGCTGCACCAGAAGATCGCCGAGGCGCTGGCAGGTAGCGAGATGGTTATTGAAGGGGCTCTGCTCCCCTGCGTCACCCCCTGGGGGGAGAAGGCGACCTCACCGCGCTGGCATCGCAAGCACTGAGGGGCGTAGTCAGGCAGATCACTGCCAGATAGCAGATAACGAATGTCTAGTCCTGAAATAGGTTTACACACTTTCAATTAGCATTTCTCTACTCAAAACCCCCGATGTACCGCATCGGGGGTTCTGTATTTCAACGCATGATGCGGCCGCTCCGCGTTGTAAATATCCACCGCTTCACGCACCATTTCCCGCGCTTGCGTCAAATCCTGTGGGCTTTGCAACAATAACTCTCCTTTCAAAATCCCGTTCACCCGCTCCA